>JAVBSK010000301.1:0-12967 GCA_031556755.1 Bacteroidales bacterium
GCTTTCCTTTGCACTGCAAAAATAGAAAGTAATCTTTATATTATTAATCAAAAATTAAAATGTTATGTCTGAAATTGCATCAAGAGTAAAAGCTATTATAGTTGATAAACTTAGCGTAGAAGAATCTGAAGTAACTAACGAAGCAAGCTTTACTAATGACTTAGGGGCGGATTCACTGGATACTGTTGAGTTGATCATGGAGTTCGAAAAAGAATTCGGAATTTCTATTCCTGATGATCAAGCTGAAAAAATCGGTACTGTAGGTGACGCTGTTTCTTATATTGAAGCAAACGCAAAGTAAATCTCTTATTTTAAAACCTCATGGAATTAAAAAGAGTTGTTGTAACGGGTCTGGGAGCCATTACTCCTTTAGGCAATGATGTTGCTTCCACATGGAGTGCAATGCTTGAAGGAAAAAGTGGGGCCGGACCCATTACTATATTTGATGCATCAAAATTCAAGACTCAATTTGCGTGCGAAGTAAAAGCTTTCGAGCCTGAAAAATATTTCGACCGCAAAGAAGTCAGAAAAATTGATAGATATGCCCAATTAGGAATTGTCGCCGCCATGGAGGCTGTTCAGGATTCCGGATTGGATCTTGAAACAGAAAACAAAGACAGGATAGGTGTCATCTTTTCTTCCGGAATCGGTGGTATCAGCACTTTCGACCAGGAAGTGGGATACTATTTTGCACATGAGGAGTTGGGACCGAAGTTCAATCCTTTCTTTATTCCTAAAATGATCGGAGATATTGCCGCCGGACGTATTTCCATGTTATACGGATTCAGAGGACCTAATTTTGGAACGGTTTCTGCTTGTGCTTCCTCTACAAACGGAGCGATCGACGCATACAACCTGATTCGTTTGGGAAAGGCCAACGTGATTGTATCCGGAGGTTCCGAAGCCGCTATCTGCGCGTCTGGAATCGGTGGATTCAACGCCCTGACCGCCCTCTCAACCCGCAATGACTCTCCGGAAACAGCATCCCGCCCTTTCAGTAAAAGCCGTGACGGATTCGTAATGGGAGAAGGTGGCGTTTGCATCATCCTTGAAGAAATGGAACATGCATTGGCGCGCGGAGCGAAAATCTACGCCGAAGTAGTGGGCGGAGGTATGTCCGCTGACGCTTATCACCTGACAGCGTCTCATCCCGAAGGACTAGGAGCCATGCTTGTAATGCGCAACGCACTGGAAGATGCCGGAATGAAACCGGAAGATATCGACTATATCAACGTACACGGAACATCCACTCCGGTAGGAGATCCGTCGGAATGTAAAGCGATACAGGAAGTTTTCGGAACGCATGCATACAATCTCAATATCAGTTCTACCAAATCAATGACCGGACACATGTTGGGCGCCGCCGGAGCGGTGGAAGCAATGGCCTGTATCCTGGCCGTACAGAATAATATTATTCCTCCGACAATCAACTTTACAGAAGGTGACGAGGATCCGGATATTGATTATAAACTCAATTTCACGTTCAACAAACCCCAGCAAAGAACAGTAAATGCTGCTCTTTCCAATACGTTCGGTTTTGGAGGACACAATGCTTGTATAATTGTAAGAAAATTTGTCAAGTAATATTACGTCACAACGTAAATTTACAGTGATGAAAATATTTTTAAAGAAAATAAGACTCTTTCGAAACAAAAAGAAGGAGTCTTTTTTTTCTTTTTACAGGATACTCGGTTTTTTCCCGGGAAATATTCTTCTGTATGAGGAAGCCCTGCGACATAAATCTTCTTCCAGAGAATCCCAATTCAAACACTTCAATAACGAACGACTGGAATTTCTGGGGGATGCCATATTGGATGCTATCGTTGCCGACCTCGTATTCCACAGATTTAAAAATAAAGACGAAGGATTCCTAACCAATACCCGTTCCAAAATCGTCCAAAGAGAAACTCTGAACCGCATTGCCACAGAATTGGGACTGAGCAAAGTCATTGTATCTTCTCCCCGCATCAACGGACAGAAAAACAATATCCTGGGAAATGCATTGGAAGCGCTCATCGGTGCAATCTATCTGGACAAAGGTTATGAAGAAGCGCGCAGGTTTATTGAAGAACAAATCATAAGACCCTACCTCAACCTCGATAACCTGGCTCAGAAAGAGATCAATTTCAAATCCAAATTGCTTGAGTGGACACAAAAATACAAGGTCGAATTGTCTTTCGAATTGATCGAAAGTTTCAAAGATGAATGCAGTAATCCTATATTTCAGATAGAGGTCAGGCTGAACAATCAATTGGCTGGAGTAGGAATCGGAAATTCCAAAAAAGCGGCGCATCAGGTTGCGGCTGAAATGGCCTTAAAAAAACTAAGGACAGACAAAGCGTTTTCCACGCTTATAAAGAACTACAAAAACAACGAGGAAATCAGGCTTAAAACTTATCTTCCCGCTGTTATATACGAGAATTTGTTCACATGCTGAGAAGGAGCATATTTCAAAAATCAAATGGCATCATCAGAGAACAATTAAGTTCTTTCCTGCCTAAAATGAGGAGGAAGGCGCCAATTTTCAATTGTCCATTGTCCATTTTCAATTGTAAAACTCTATTTTTCTGATTTTTATGGAATTACATTCGGTTTTGATCGCATTTCTTTTGACCTTGATCGCCGGTTTGTCGACAGGGATAGGCAGTTTGATTTCATTGCTCGCCAAAAAGACGAACTCCAATTTTCTCTGCGCCTCCCTGGGATTTTCCGCAGGCGTTATGATTTATGTTTCTTTCATGGAAATGATGCCTCAGGCCAAAGAAGAGCTGACCGTTGTATTGGGTGATAAAACAGGATTATTGTATCTGATCCTTGCTTTTTTCGGAGGAATGGGTATCATCACTTTGATTGATTTTTTAGTGCCGGAATCAGCCAATCCTCATGAGATGCACGGCGTGGAAGAAATGGGGAATAAAAGCGCTCTGAAACGGACAGGCCTGGTAGTCGCCTTCTCCATCGCCCTGCACAATTTTCCGGAAGGAATCGCAACATTCACATCCGCCCTGACAGGAATGGATATCGCCATTCCCATCACAATCGCCATTGCCATACACAATATCCCGGAAGGAATCGCCGTCGCCGTTCCGATCTACCACGCCACCGGAAGCCGGAGAAAAGCGTTCTGGTACTCTTTTCTCTCAGGACTGGCAGAACCTCTGGGTGCTTTGATCGCTTATTTCTTCCTGATGCAATTCTGGTCTCCTACCATCAACGGAATCGTATTGGCCGCCGTCTCCGGAATCATGATTTTCATTTCATTGGACGAATTGCTACCCAGTGCGGAGAAATACGGGAAGCACCACATTTCCATCGCCGGGGTAGTCGCCGGAATGATGTTGATGGCGTTCAGCCTGTATTTGTTCGTCTAAAACAGTTAGTCGGCTTTCTCTATTTTTCCGACTCCGGAAGAAGACAGTTTCTTCTGTTTGGGTTCTCCTTTATAAACAATTCTGCCCGCTCCCTGAAGTGAAGCGTTTAAACTTTTCGTAGGATTACAAATGATCTGTCCCACTCCTTTCAGCCTGGCATTAACGTTGATAGCTTCAAGATTCTTTGCATCGATTTCACCTGCCGACTCCAGACTCAAGTCAGCCAGATTGCTTTTTCCACCTATTTTCATCCCTCCAACTCCTTTCAAACGGCAATGCAAAGAAGAACAATACAAACTGTCTGCATGAAAAGCGCCGAATCCTTCTATCGTCACATGTAAATCCGAAACCGTAAACTTATTTTCAAGAGTCACCCTTCCTGCCGATTCAAGCGCTATCCCACTGAGAGATGGAGTGGATACAAGTATAATCAAGTTGTTATAAGACAATTTGTGTCCTTCTTCCAGAGACAATTTCAATGTCCCATTCTCTTCTTTACAAACCACCTTATCAATGATGTTTTCATCCCCATTGATGGTAATCCGTGAAGAATCTCCCATTTGTTGTTTGATGATCAGGTTGGCGACAAGCGTTTTCTCCAGTTTGATGGAGTTAAAAGCAGGAAAAGATTCCATCCTTTCCCCGATCGTTCCCGAACCTTGAATTACAGAAACACTATCTCCAGACTCATCATCAGAAGTAGTAACCGTATAAGTTGTATGATGCTCCCAGTCGATAAAGTCCCTGAAAAACTGAGAAGTTTTCTGTTTGATTGAGATAATCAATACCACCAAGGCGATCACCCAAATAATGAAACCTATCCATTTGGAAGGCATCGATACAGGTTTCACTCGTTCCGCCCTGGCGAACAAACCATAAATAAAGAAAAACAAGGGAACTCCTATGAGAAACAAGAGAGAAATAACAGATACTATATTGTCTCCCAATTCCCATCCGGACGCCGATATCCACATATTTCCCGATTCTATCGGAATATAAATAAAGTATAACAGGACAACTAAAACAACTACAATGATAAATAGTACAGGAAAAGCGAATAAACAACCGACACCCACTAAAAATGATTTTGCCAGAAATCCTAAACATCCATCGTTTTGTTTATTCTGAACGGAACCGGTCGTTCCGGATACCGTTTTACCTATGTTCTCAATCGTGATCGGCTCTCCTTTCATTTCCAGTTTTTGATAGGCAGTTTGGGCGGGAGGCATCAGGAACCAAAGAAGTAAATACAATAAAATAAAGAAACCCTGAGTCAAGAATATCAGGATAAAACAAACAATACGAACAATCAAGGCATCCCAGTTGAAATAAGCGGCAATACCGGAACAGACTCCTCCAACTATTTTATCGTCCATATTCCGGTAGAATTTTTTCGAGGATTTTTCTTTTTTCTCATCTCCGGCAGCAGACGAAGATATTCCTTTTTCACCGGAGTGTTCCGCGCCGTCTTCTCTTTCCCCGAAGTCCTCCGGTCTTCCCATCCGTTCAATCATGGACTCTACCTGTTCCACGGAAATCACTTCATATCCCAATCGGACTCTTTCGCTGAACAACTCTTCTATCCTGGCCTCAAAATCACGAATAATTTCCTCACAATCGGATTCTTTTTTAAAGTATAATTTCAAATTATTGAGGTAAGCCTCCAGTAACTTGTATGCGTCTTCATCTATATTGAAAACCCTACCATTCAGATTGATACTCAATGTCTTCTTCATATTCTATAACTTTTTCAATTGATTAATCGTATTATTTATATCTTCCCACGAAACTTCAAGCTCAGAGAGAAAATCTTCCCCGTCTTTAGTCAAAGCATAATATTTCCTCGGAGGACCCTGATTCGACTCAATCCATTCATATCGCAACAATCCCGAATTTTTCAATCGATTCAATAAGGGATATAAAGTTCCTTCCACAACAATCAATTCAGCTTCCTGCAATTTCCGGATGACATCGGTTGCATAAGCAGGTTCTTTTTTCAGAATCAGAAGGGTACAATATTCCAAAACCCCTTTTCGCATCTGTGATTTTGCATTTTCTTCTTTCATTCTTTTGTATTTTCGCTATTTTACACGACAAAGATATAAATATTTTTCAGTACCATGCAATACATAATACTAAAAAATATAAAAATCCCGACTCACTCCATTGAATGTAAGCCGGGACTATTCATTGAAACCATTTAAAACAGAGGATGGACAAAAGATATTTGTGGATATTTATAGATATTTTTGATATTGACTCCGTCAAACGTTGTTTCGTAATTCGTAATTTTTAATTGGCAGATTCGTAATTTTATTCCTTAGCAACCTTATATATTTCCCAATTGTCTATGTACGCAACTTTGGCCGTACTACCTTCACAGTTATTAAACGTACAGGCGCCTTTCACGGCTCCGGTGCCGGTAATAAACGAATGATCAACATAACCCCATGTATTGGAAGTCGTTGGAATTTGCAGGTTTCGACTTGTCCCTTCCCCGTCAACTCCTGTCAATACCATATTCAGCGTTCCGATCATCTTCACTTTGGCTATAATCCTATAAACAGCGTTTTCTTCCCAATTGATATTTTCAAGACTGATCCCTCCGCTGCATGCATTGGTTCCGTCTCCTATTTTTACGCTGGAAGCTCCGCAATAAGGAACGCCGGATACGACAGGAGTCGCTAAAATAGTAACGGATTCTCTCGTTCCGAAACCACCGAAAAGAGATAAATCATTCAGATTCGGATCAGGAACCAGGTTCGGCAAAGACAGAACAGGCGCATAACAGCCATTTGTTTGGATAGATTTAACGGTAATGGTAGCGGTAACCTCTCCGCTTCTCAGGATAATATCACCATTAACGGAAGTAGTTCCGTCGTAACGAACTGTTATCGTTGCCGTTTTGTTCTGAATGGAAATCACTGACGGTTCTACCGTAATTCCCGCCGGCGCTATCACTTGTATATCTTCCGTCAATTTCTGATTGGTTACAATAACAGTAGTCGAGCGGTAAGTTTCATCTAATGCGATCTTATCTTTGGATACGTCTATCGATGTCGCCTCATATATTTCCCAGTTATCAATCATTGATCCGGAGGAATTATTAAAGAAAACGCCTCCGTTCGTCTGGTCAGGATTACTTCCTGTCCAATATGAAAATTCGAACGGAATCCATTGTTTGAGGGTCGTAATTTTGTAATTGAGGTCTCCTCCCGCGGTTCCATGTCCATTCACTCCCATAACAGCATCCGCCGTATTAGCCCAAACCATCGCCTTCACACGATATTTCGTATTGGCTTTCATGCTGAACTTTACATCGATCGAACCTCCGGTGATTAATCCGCAACGGCTACCGCAATAGACAAAGGCCGAATCAGAGACAATACTTTTACTTCCCCATCCTCCGAATTTATTGATATCGTTGACATAAGGATCCGTTACAATATTTCCAGTCGGATAAAGCGGAGTGAAACAATCGGTATTTTTCAATGCAATCACCCTCAATGTTTTGATTATATTTCCACTTTTCAAAGTTATAAAATCTCTTTGAACTCCAGTCCCTTCGAAAGTTACCGTAACGGCCGTTTTGTTGGCGTTTGCAGGCAAGGATGTCTTATTTACAGAAAAGCCCTGAGGCGCACTGATTTCAATTTCACTAGCCAACTCAATCCCCGTAACCGCAAACGAAGCAGTTTTATTGACCTCATCCATCAAGACATAATCAACATCCGTCAGGATTACTTCCGACAGTTTCGTCAATTCAAATCCGGCGGCTCCACACATGGAGGCATTGGCAGATTTATTCTTAATGGAGACATAGTAATTATTTTCTATTGTAACATCGAAAACAATCGTTCCTTTTCTCAGTAGATTTTTTTCGGAGCTACAGACAAAATCTTGAGAAACAATGGCTCCTGTTCCCGTATTATTTGTTGCGACAGCAACAGTCAAAGTTGGAGATGTCGCATTATTGAACCATTCATACAACCAGGTAAACATGTATTTTCCAGGAGTCAGACGCATCGGCGTTATAGAGCCTATGGCATTCCTGAAACTAAAAATAGTGGAGGTAGTTGTTCCTCCGGAACTGTCCCAACGGATAGGCAATAACCGACCGTTATATTTACCTCCGGACTCAATATTATGGGATACGGTCATGAATCTCACTCCGGAACCGGCGTCTGCTGTCGCCCAGGTCGTAGCTCCCAACCAACCGAAATTATTCGGTTCCGAACCGGCGCCTGTAGCTCCACTACCGTCCCATCCCGCCATTATATTCTGGGAGGAAACCGTTGTCGTCATAAAAGAAGCAACTACAACACTAATTATCAATAATATATAATTAAAATTCTTCATATGTTATCAAAAAAATAAGATCGATTTAATATTCTCTCCAACCACAATCCAGACGCATTTCCCAAATCAATTTTGCCATTGTCTTGAGATATTCTTCATTCTTCAAACCACAAGCGCCCTCCGCCACTTCTTCTTTCTGATTACATCCGAAAGGCCAGAAATGGGAGCCTCCTGCGCTCAGTTTGGTCTGACAACCGTTCGTCAAGGTACTTACAAGTGCATTCGTAGCCGGCATATTGAATCCTGAATTCTGGTATTCTATCCATTTCCAATGCGTACCCGAGCCAAAATAGTGACACATTTCATGCATCGCCGTACCGACAAACAAATATCTTTCATTGGCGCCGAATTTAAGCTGTCCCCAGTAATTCGCTTCTGCGGTAGGAACTCCTTCATGGTGATCTACCCGGATACTAGCAACATATCCCGTATATTTATTGAAATAATAACAAGCGCTATCCATCGCTTCCGTCAACATTTTAAATTTAGTCTCTCCCATATATTCCGCATTGGCATTGCCTGCAAAATAGTAAGTAACATTACCTCTCACGGGAATGACCCGGATCGGTGCGCCATAACTCACTCCCGACTCATTGATTGCATAAGCCCGGATATAATAGTCATAATCAGGATTCAAACCTTCCAATGTAAAAGTATATTGTCCCGTTGTCGTTCCGCTATCGACCTGTTTGGAGTCATTGATAGTCGGATTACCCTTGGTAGACCAACAAAAACCTCTTTCCTGTATATTTGAATTTCCCTGGAAAATAATTTTACCCGAACAGATCGCTTTTTGTGTTGTCCGCTGATAAATGGCGGAAGCTGTCAATACAATGGGAAAATCGTTCTTAGTAGTGAAACTGAGTTGATTCCCATAAACAATTCCTTTTGTATTTTTTGCATACGACCGCGCATAATAAGTCGTATTAGCGGCTAATCCCTTCAACTCGATATCTGAAATATCCATTCCATCTTCAACCGATACCTTATTATTGGTCGTAGTCGGATTAATTCTGGTATTCCAACAAATTCCCAGCTCGGTAATTGAAGTTCCTCCCGTAGACTTGACTTCCATGCCCATATTGACTGAAGTATATGCGATTCTCGTTATACCCTTGGTATTTACCACTGCATAATCGGAAACAGGACTACCGGTAAAATTGACACTATCTAATTCAGAAAGCGGAATCGTCGTCAGCAAATGATCAGTCGTGTAAATCAACAGCATCTCATCGGAACTGACCTTGATGCTATCGATTGAAGCTGACGGCAGACTGAGAACAGTAAAGTTCGATTTAAAGAAGTTCAACGTCTTTTCCGCCCGTATATTTGAAACGGCTATCAACAGGATAGCTACAACTAATATCTTATTCTTCATTGTTTTATAAATTTAGCCGTTTGTCCGTTCACTTTCAATATATACATTCCTCTTTGCAAGTGAGCAACGTCAATTTTTTCACCGGCGGAATCTATTTGCACATTCAGTACCAGATTCCCAGAAACAGAATAAATAGAAACGTTGTTTTCTCCTTCCGGAAGATGAATCAATACGATGTAATCAGTGACGGGATTAGGATATATCTGTAAAGCGCTTGCATTTCCTTCAAGCTGTCTGACATTATTTCCAACCATATTTTTGAAGAGTAATTTCCTTATATTTTCCATGTTATAGGATTCCTGAACTCCAGAATAATACTTGACAACCATATCATCCCCCGAAAAAGACAGCCTGTGGAGAAGAGGCAATTCAACTTGTGTTTCCCCCATATCCCATTTGACGATACGTAAGGAAAAATCTCCTCCCCGGATACACAATACTCCGAATAAAAAGCAAATAGTGAAGTAAATTTTAATTTTCATACATAAATAATTTTATGCCACAAAGTCACGAAGAGAAAGGAGACAAAGACTTAAAGTCTTTTGTGTCTTCATGGCCTATTTTCATTACCTTTGGCGTATTTATATTTGTTTGTTTCATTGATATTCTTTGTGAATTGATAATAGAAAGTGAACAATTGAGAGTGGATATTCATTGATTTATCTACTACATTGCAAATACAAATGTAGAGTAAGTCATTCACTTCCTGTACTAATTTTATTTCAAAAAGGTCTAATATTCATTCAATCGAATAATAAAGAATAAGACTACATCGGATCGAAAGATGAAACTTTGGAAGTATTTTGTCAAATAAGAGTTATTATATTACCTTTGAGCAGGCATAATCAATTAGTGTATTTTTTACAATAAATAAGCAATCGACAATGGAAAGTGGATATTTCAGATATTCTTTGATATTGACTCCGTCGAACGGTGTTTCGTAATTCGTAATTTTTAATTGGCATATTATTCTATTGACACATTCATCATTCGTAATTCGTAATTTTAATAATACCATGAACATTAAAAATCAATTATCAATTATTTTTTCATTTTTGCTGTTAAGCCCTGTCTTTTTGTTTGCTCAGAGAAATGATTACACTTTTGAGTTGACGACAAAGAAAATCGGCTCACCGATTCAATCCACCATGTTTGGTTTATTTTTTGAAGATATCAATTTTGGCGCTGACGGGGGTTTATACGCCGAATTGGTCAAAAACAGATCTTTCGATTTTCCCCAAAGTCTGATGGGATGGAATACCACCGGAAATGTAACGGTAACATCAGAAAACGCACCCTTTGACAGGAATCCTAATTATTTAATCCTGGCGCCAACTTCTCATGCGGACAAGTATACAACCATAGAAAATGAAGGATTCAGAAGTATCGGGTTTACGAAGGATGAAAATTACAGATTTTCCGTATGGGCTAAGACAATAAACTCCGAAGGAGACCAAAAAATCCGCATCGAATTCATTGATTCCAGGAACAACACCATTGGTTCCAGAGAACTCTCTATCAACTCCAGCGAGTGGAAACAACAGGAGGTAGAAATCAAAGCGAACAGGACAGAGGCCAAAGGAAAACTAAGAATTTTCCTTACAAGCAAAGGTAAAATTGCGATAGACCATGTATCCTTATTCCCCGTGAACACATATAAAAACAGGAAAAACGGCATGAGGAAAGACCTGGCGCAAGCATTGGAAGACATTCATCCGGGTATTTTCCGTTTTCCCGGAGGTTGCATTGTGGAGGGAACGGAAATAACAGACCGTTACGATTGGAAAAAAAGTATCGGTCCCGTCGAAAACAGGCCATTGAACAACAACCGCTGGCAATCGACTTTCACGTACCGTTATACTCCTGATTATTTTCAAAGTTACGGAATGGGGTTTTATGAATTTTTCTTATTGTCTGAAGATATCGGTGCAGAACCTCTTCCTGTATTGAATTGCGGATTAGCCTGCCAGTATCAGAACAAAAGTGAAAGCTGCCATATTGCCGTAGACCAATTAGACGGTTTTATACAGGATGCTTTAGACCTTATCGAATTCGCCAATGGGCCGGTCACATCCGCTTGGGGAAAAATCCGGGCGGAAATGGGACATCCGCAATCATTCAACCTGAAATTTATCGGAATCGGGAACGAACAATGGGGAGAAGAATATGTAGTCCGCCTGGCGCCTTTCGTAAAAGCAATCCGGGAGAAATATCCGGAAGTAAAGATTATAGGTAGTTCAGGCCCATCTTCATCCGGCAAAGAGTTCGATTATTTGTGGCCGGAAATGAAACGTCTGAAAGTGGACCTGGTCGATGAACATTATTACAAAGATCCCGACTGGTTCCTGAATAACGCCAACCGTTACGATCTCTATGACCGGAAAGGACCGGCCGTATTTGCAGGAGAATACGCCTGCCATGTACCCAACAAAGCCAATAATTTCAGGTCAGCGCTTTATGAATCCGCATTCATGACCGGGTTGGAAAGGAACGCCGACATCGTACACATGTGTACGTATGCGCCTTTGTTCGCCCATGTCGACGCCTGGCAATGGAGACCCGACATGATCTGGTTCGACAACATTTCCATCGTTAAGACGCCCAATTACTACGTACAACAGTTGTATGCCCAAAACAAAGGAACTCATGTGTTGCCGCTGACAATGGACAAAAAAGCGATCTCAGGTCAGGATAGCTTATACGCAAGCGCTGTCCTCGATAAAAATAAAAATGAAATTATTGTGAAAATCAGTAATACCTCCCGTCAGGATAAGGATATCAATATTGCTTTTGATCACACAGACAAAAAAATCAAAATTCAACCTAAAGTAGAAGTTATTTATCTAAGTGCAAACCTGAATGATGTGAATTCAATCGAACATCCGGATGCTGTCATCCCTCGGCAAGAATCGGTTCAGATCATTGACAAAATACTGAGACTGAAGGTTAAAGCATCCTCTTTCGGGGTTTACAAAATCGGGATAGACTCCGGAAAATAATTTTGTCAGTTTCCAGGTAGCAAAAAAGAATTATGGGGTTTATAGAAATTATTTCTGCCGTCGAATCTGAAAGATGGGACACAATTGTCAGATCTTTCATGGATTATGATGTCTATTATTTGAGCGGCTATATCAAAGCCTATCAACTTCATGGAGATGGAGAGCCTCAGTTGTATCACTATTCCTCAGATGAACTGAACGGAATCTGTGTCGTCCTGAAACGGGATATATCAACCTGCAGTATATTCAGAAACACACTTCCGGAACTGACTTATTACGATATCATCACTCCGTATGGATATGGAGGTTTTCTGCTTGAAGGAAACATCAATACAGGAAACCTCCATGATTTCCAGGTTACATACAATGATTTTCTCCAGAAAGAAAATATAGTTTCCGAATTTGTACGCTTTCATCCTTTATTGGACAACGCCAACAAGCTACGTGACATTTCTACGGTCATAGATTTAGGAAATACCATCAATATAGACCTGAAAGATCGGGAAAAGATGTGGCGAGACATTAGCAGGGAACACCGAAACCGGATCCGGAAAGCAGAAAAGTGTGGCGTTGAAATTTTCCATGGAAAAAACTGGTCTCTTTTTGAAGAATTTATCAGGATATACAATGCCACCATGGAAGACAATCATGCAGATTCCTATTACTTTTTCGATAAGGAATTTTATGCTTCGATCCACAACGACCTGAATGATAATTACGAGATGTTTTATGCTGTATACAGGGAGAAGATCATCTCCATGTCCATCATTATATATGCAAACAACAGAATGTATTATCATTTTTCCGGTTCGGATATGCATTACCGTCACCTGTCTCCATCCACCTTGTTATTGTATAAA
>JAVBSK010000026.1:0-5459 GCA_031556755.1 Bacteroidales bacterium
TTGATGATGGTTTTAATCAGGTTTTTGGAATCGGAAGCATCATAAATGGTGAAATCGCGATCGTATCCGATTTTGTCGGCTTCTCTTCGCAATATTTTGGAGAAAATGGAGTGGAAAGTTCCCATCCACAATAATCTGGCCATATCTTCCCCGACGATAGGAATGATACGTTCACGCATCTCCCTGGCTGCTTTGTTGGTGAATGTCAGCGCTAAAATATTGTTAGGAAATATGCCTCTCAGAATTAAATAAGCAATCTTGTAAGTCAGCACTCGGGTTTTACCGGAGCCAGCCCCGGCAATGACCAATGAAGGTCCGTCGTTATATTCAACAGCTTCACGCTGGGAAGAATTCAGTTGATCTAATAATTTATCCATTCACAGCTATACTTAATAGTTGTATTTTATCAATCTTCAGTTTGTCGGAACTGCAAAAGTAATAAAATTTGAGGAAGAATTTAGTTGGAAAAGGAAATGGGCTTAAAAACTAAGAATTAAGAACTAAGGATTAAGAACTAAAAAAGTTTTGTCCATTGTCCGTAGATTTTGTCGTTTTTATTTTGATATCATCGATTATAAATATACATTTGTAACCCCTACACAGCCTATTGTGTCAAGGAAAATGCCAGGATATTAATATCCAATTCATTAACTATTTAATTAAAGGCTTGCCCCTTTTTTATTTAACAGAAACCTTCCTGTAAGGTAAATCAATTTTAAAAAGTAATTTCTTTTTAATTCAAAAACGAAAGAATATTAACTTAACAAACAGAAGGCAGTACAGAGATACAAAAAATAACCAAAACTCCAGGTAAGAATAATAGGTATATTTGTCATGTATATTTCTGATTAATAGATGTTTGCATAAAAAGTAATTCCCAAAAAGCTTTGAAAGAGTAGGGTAATAAACTAAATTAAATATTATGAAACATATAATGTTTTATTGTAGCCTTATGATAGTTACTTGTTTTTATATATTTACATCTTGTTCTGATGATAACTTTGAGACAGAAGAACAATGCAGTTCAAATAATAAGATTTTTATTGAGAATTTTGATGATTTAGGATTGGCTCATAACGAATGTTTGGACTTGATTTTCTCAGAATTAATCTCTATTAAAGAAATAAACACAGATTTAAGGGCTTTTTCATGTCCAATTTCACCAAAAGAATGTTTGTTTGTGATTAAATATTGTGTAGAAAATATATCTCTAAATGGTATAGAAGATGAGAGTAAGATATTTCATGAATCATGTCTTGAATCTATTGAAGACGCGATTAATAGAAATAACAATCCGTCTTTGAGAAGTAGTTATGTTGAAAATCAATGTATAATTCCTATTGAAATAGAATCTTCTCTGTATTCGTATCAGCACGCAAGTTTAACTCAACTAAATTCACTTATAAATAATCCGGTCGGGTTACAACAATCTATGTCTGAAATAAGCTTGTTAGAAGATAAAATTTCTAGATTGGCTGATATAGAAGAGCAACCTTTATTATTAAGTGCTACATCAATAGCTAAAAATACATTAGGATATTGGAATGAAAATCTGGAGCCTTGGGTCGATGTTCTTGGACATCAAAACTCAATTGATGATCAAACCACCTTACAATGGAGATCAGTAGGCAGAAGCGATGTATATGGAGGAATTGCGGGTTTTTGTAGATTTGGTATCGGAGTTTATTTAGGAGGACCTCTTACATTGAAAGCCGCACTGGCATGGAGTTTAGGAACTGCAGTTGTAACAAGTGCTATTTCAGTGATAGATCAGACCATGTATATGGTATATGATCCGAATAAAGATGAAATCAATCTCAAAAACTTCAATTCAGAGTATAAATTATGGAAACAAGAAATATATGAAAAAGAATAGAGAAGAATTTAACCGGATGGAATATGTTATTGGATTGATAATCATAGTGACACTTGTGATTGGTGTTAACTTTATAAATAAAAAATTAAACCTATGGGACTTTGATTCCTGGGCTTGGTTTGTTATTTCTGCTGTCTTTGTAGGTGTTACATCCGGTTTGATTCAGGAATACTTTAAAAAAATCAGGCACAAAAACAAAGAATAATAACGTTTCTTACTTATTGCATGATGTCGGAATTTGTAGAACCAATTGCCGGATAATTCTGAAAAACAAGAGATTGGAAAATAGAAATTATTATGCCGGAAAGCAACAAGATGAATCGTTCAGTTGTTTATATGCATAGATTATGATGACCAGATAAAAAATGTTTAACTCCATATATCCGGAAAACAAATAATTATTGTATGAAATCACTTATTTTTTTACTGTTATTTTATATCTTCACTATGACAACGAATGCCCAGCCTTTTAAAAAAGACACTTTTAAATGTTTAGATAATAAGGAATTGAATATTTATTTTATCAAACATTCCAGTTTGATTCTTGAATATGACAAGCACTTTATTTATGTCGATCCTGTTTCTATGTATGCAGATTTCAGTCAACAGCCGAAAGCGGATATTATCCTGATTACGCATGAACATGCCGATCATTTTGATGTAAATGCGATTCAGGCTTTGAAGAAAGATGGTACCATTATTGTTTCAAACGAATCTGTACGGAAAACAATAGCCGAAGGTGTTTCCCTGAAAAATGGAGAAAGCCTGACTCCTTCTTCTTATTTACACCTGAAGGCTTTTCCAGCTTACAATACTACTCCGGAACGGGAAAAATATCATCCTAAAGACAGGGATAATGGTTATATACTGGCGATAGGAGGTTTGAATATTTACATTGCGGGCGATACGGAAGATATTCCGGAAATGTCTGAGTTGAAACAAATAGATATTGCTTTTCTGCCAGTTAACCAACCGTATACAATGACTGTGGAACAAGCGGTTAATGCCGCCCGAATCATAAAACCCCGTATCATGTATCCCTATCATTATGGTGATACAAATGTGGAGGATATGGTTCGCCGGTTGGAAGCGGAAGCAGGTATTGAAGTCAGAATAAGAGCAATGCAATAAGCTTATTTTTTGTTGATCTTCTTATTACATTGATCAATTAAAGACACACGAAGAAGGACGGATATTTCCGGATGATGCTATCAGTGTGATTTTACCCGGTTTTCCGGTTGACTGTACGACTACCAAACATTTTCCGTTGAACAAGTTTCTCTCCGGATTTTTCAGAGACGTATGATCAGTAGGATTTCCATTGTCGGTTCCGGCAATTAATCCGGGTCCTTCGATGTTGAACCGGATGTGATTTTGAGCAATGGGAACGGGATTCCCATCTTTATCCAAAACTTCAACGGTTACAAACGACAGATCTTTTCCATCAGGATTCAATATGGATTTATCAGGAGTGAGACGAATTTGAGCGGGTTCTCTCGCCGTCCGGATTTCTTTTTCCAACACTATTCTTCTGTTTTTTCGTGAAACTGCGTGTAAGACACCCGGTTCAAAGGGAATTCTCCAGGAAATATGTAAATCATCATTCTCTTTATATTTTACTCCCAGGGATTTTCCGTTTAGGAATAATTCAACTTCATCGGCATGATTGTAGTAAACCCATATATCGATTGTTTCACCCGTTTTCCAATTCCAATGCGGAAAAATATGCAATACGTCTTGATTACTCCATTCGCTTTGATACATGTAATACACGTCTTTCGGAAAACCAGCTAAATCAATGATTCCGAAGTAAGAACTGCGGGCTGGCCACCAAAAGGGAGTCGGTTCTCCCAGGTAATCGAACCCTGTCCAGATATACTGACCCGAGATAAAGTCCATCTTTTTTACTAATTTCCAGGTCGTTTCGTGGTTAGTTCCCCAGGGAACATGACAATTGTCGTAAGAAGAACATTGCCTGACGGGTTGATCGAAGGCTTCGTCCCATCTTTTTGGCCAAATATACATGCTGTCGGAAGGCATCTGATAATATCCGCGCGACATCAATCCGGAAACCGATTCGGTAACGATAAAAGGTTTTCCAGGGTAATTCTGAGATGCTTTCTCAAATTCTTTTTCATGGTAATTGAACCCGATCATGTCTAATGCTCCGGAACGGAACAAATGATTGTATGTTTGTGTTTCGTTACATCCGGCGGTTACAGGTCGGGTAGGGTCGATGGATTTGACAATATCCGTCAATCGTTTTGTCAGTAATGAATTAATCGTTACAGATCCCGATTCGAATTCTTTCGGATTGATTTGTTTCTTTTGGTTCAATAAAATATTAGCCTCCCGAAGATCCAAAGTGTCGGTTTTGGAATCCGTCCATTGTTCCAGGACTTCATTTCCAATGCTCCACATAAAAACGGAAGGATGGTTGCGGTCCCTGAGAATCAAATCCGTCAGATCTTTTTCATACCATTCCGGAAAATATTGAGCATAATCATATTGGGATTTTTTCTTTCTCCACATGTCGAAAGCTTCATCCATGACGATAAATCCCATTTGGTCGCATAAATCCAATAGTTCCGGGGCGGGAGGGTTATGTGCGCAACGGATGCCGTTGCATCCCATTTCTTTCAATAATTTTAATTGTCTTTTCAATGCATATATGTTGATTGCTGCACCCAGGCATCCCAAATCGTGGTGATTACAAACTCCGTTGATTTTGACTCGTTTTCCGTTCAGAATAAAACCTTGCCTGGGATCGAACCGGAATTGCCGGATCCCCGTAACAGTCTGATATTCGTCTATTGTTTTTCCTTTAACCTCCAATTGTGTAGTAAGGGTATATAAATACGGCGTTTCCGGTGACCATAGCTTTGGATTCTCAAGAGTAAGCATTTGATCGGGATTCCCGGAAACGGTTTCCGCTACTTTTTTTCCTTCGGCGTCCGACAGGATCTGCCGGATACTGATTTTTTCTTTCCTGTCCGATGGGTTGCGTACGGAGGTTTGAATCCGGATGACAGCTTTTTTTTCATCGGCTTCGGGAGTTGTAACATAAGTTCCCCAAAGGTCGATGTGAACCGGTTCGGTAATAACCAAACGAACATTCCGGTAGATTCCGGATCCCGAGTACCAACGTGAATTCGGTTGTTGTGAATTGTCCGCTTTAACAACGATTGTATTTTCTTTTCCAAACCGGATATGCGGAGTAATTTCATATCTGAAAGAAATATATCCATTGGGACGTATACCTACGGATTTTCCGTTGATCCACACTTCGCTGTTCCTGTAAACTCCGTCGAAATCAATGTGAATCAGCTTTCCTTTCAGTTCTTTTTTTATGGAAAATGTCTTTTTATACCAACCGGTTCCTCCCGGTAAAGCACCTCCTCCAGGGCTTGCCGGGTTCTCTTCCGAGAAATCACTTTCAATGCTCCAATCATGGGGCAGATTCAAATTTCTCCAGGCCGAAATTTCGATGTCATCAAAAGAGCCGGATGTGTTTTTTGCCAGATGAAATTGCCAATCCTGTGTAAAATCGATGACTTCTCTTGCACTTGCGTCGATCCGGATG
>JAVBSK010000123.1:0-4816 GCA_031556755.1 Bacteroidales bacterium
TGAAAAAAAAATTTCTATTGGGATTGTTATGCCTGGCAACGACAATCTCCGCCCAGGAAAAAGAATGGCTTGATCCCAATGTGAATGCGATCAACCGGACTCCTGCCAGAGCTTCTTATTTTTCCTATCCTACCCTTCAATTGGCTCAGTCCAGACTTAAAGAAGACACACCTGGCTTTTTATCTCTGAACGGATATTGGAAATTTAATTTTGTGAAAAATCAGACAGATCGCCCTGTTCATTTTTACCGTGAAGATTTTGAAGATCAAAACTGGGTTGATTTTCCGGTTCCAGGATTATGGGAAGTGAATGGGTACGGACACCCGGTATATAAAAACATCGGATACGCCTGGTGTAATTTATTTGAGTCCAATCCTCCATATATCAGTACTACAGAAAATTATGTAGGTTCATACCGGAAAACAATCGAGATACCCGGAGATTGGCAGGGGAAAGACGTTTTTCTACATGTAGGCTCCGCCACATCTAACCTGTATGTATGGATAAACGGTCAATTTGTAGGATACGGAGAAGACAGTAAAGTCGCCAATGAATTTGAGATTACAAAACACCTCAAACAAGGAAAAAATCTCATTGCAATGCAAATATATCGTTGGTGCGATGGAAGCTATCTGGAAGATCAGGATTTTTGGAGACTTTCCGGAATCGGAAGAGAAGTATATCTGTACAGTAGAAACACACTTCATATCGAAGATATTTTTATTACTCCCGATCTGGATTCTAATTACAAAAACGGATCGTTAAGTATTGTCGCTGGAATTCGTGGCGGAGAGGGAATCATAGAATCTCAACTTTTTGACTCTAATGGTAAATCAATTCAAAAATCCATACTGAAACCGGATGGGAAGGATAATTATACGACTTCATTCAACGTCAGCAATCCGGCTAAATGGAGCGCCGAATCCCCGAATCTGTATACTCTATTCCTGACATTAAAAAACAATGCCGGAGAAACAGTTGAAGTGATTCCTCAAAAGGTAGGATTTCGTAAAATTGAATTGCATAAAGACAAAGGACAAGTATGGGTAAATGGAAAACCCGTATTATTCAAAGGAGCAAACAGGCATGAAATGGATCCCCTGACCGGATATGTCTTGACGCGAGAACGCATGATTCAGGACATTCGTATCATGAAAGAAAATAACCTCAACGGAGTTCGTACGTGTCACTATCCCGATTGTCCGGAATTTTATGATCTATGTGACGAATATGGACTTTATGTCGTGTGTGAAGCCAATGTGGAATCTCATGGAATGGGATATGGAGAGAAAACCCTGGCTAAAAATGCACAGTACGCCAAAGCTCATTTGGAAAGAAATCAAAGGATGGTGGAAATTTTCAAAAATCATCCATCCATCATCTTCTGGTCACTGGGAAATGAAGCAGGAAACGGACCTAATTTTCAAGCCTGCTACGATTGGATCAAACAACGGGACAACAGTCGTCCGGTTCAGTATGAACAAGCGGGGACAAAAGACCCGAACACTGACGTTTTCTGTCCCATGTATGCGGATTATAAAAGGATGGAAGATTATGCAACAGATGCAAAAAGTGAAAAACCCCTGATCCAATGTGAATATTCCCATGCCATGGGTAACTCCTGCGGAGGATTCAAAGAATATTGGGATTTGATCCGGAAATATCCGAAACTGCAAGGTGGTTTCATCTGGGATTATGTAGATCAGGGTCTTCGCGGCTACAACGACAAAGGTGTTATGATCTATAATTACGGAGGAGATTACGACAAAAACGAAGATTGGGATAAAAACTTTAACAATAACGGTCTGATCAGTCCCGACAGGGTTCCTAATCCTCACATGTACGAAGTTCGGAAAATTTATCAAAATATCTGGACAACTCCCAACGATCTAAAAAAGGGAATCATCAACATATACAATGAGAATTTCTTTGTTGATCTTTCCAATTATTACCTGGAATGGCAAATCTTGGCCAACGGAGAAGCCATTATGAAAGGTATTGTGAATGATTTGAAAGTAGAGCCGCAACAAACCAAACAAATCAAACTGGATTACAATTTTTCCGGATTACCCACAGATAAAGAAATCCTCTTAAATGTAGAATATAAACTAAAGAAATCAGACTGTTTACTGCAAGCCGGTTATACCGTTTCGGAAGATCAATTGACTATTCGCCCCTATCAGGCATTTTCTGCTGAAATACAAGAGACTAAAAAAACAGTCCGGACATCAGAAACCGTATTGTTGTTCCTGGTAGAAACTGATGACGTTAAAATTACTTTCAACAAACGTTCCGGATGGATTGAAAGTATCAAACTGAACGGATTGGAAATGATTGAAAAAGGTTATACACTACGTCCTAATTTCTGGCGCGCTCCGACCGACAACGATTTCGGCGCTCAACTCCAACAAAAATTAAACTACTGGAAAAATCCAAGGATCAAGTTGAAAGAATTCGAAAAAGAAGAAAAAGAAAAAAATATACTCATCACTGCCGAATATACGATGGAAAGTGATGCCTTATCCTCAAAGATAAGAATGACTTATGAAATCAACGGAAACGGAGAAATTAAAATCAGAGAAAAACTAATCGCAGATAAATCTTCAGGAAAAAGCCTTCCCGAAATGTTCCGCTTTGGAATGCAACTGGTCATGCCTGATCATTTCGATTGGATAGATTATTACGGACGCGGACCATTAGAAAATTATCCTGACAGGAACAACAGCCAATTCATCGGTCATTATCATCAGAGAATAAAAGACCAATATTACCCCTACGTACGACCTCAGGAATCCGGGACAAAAACCGATGTTCGCTACTGGTCAGTTACTGACATGGATGGACGTGGTTTGATGATTCGCTCCGATGTAGCATTCTCTGCTTCCGCCCTGAATTATTTACAGGAAGACCTGGATGAAGGCCGGGAAAAGCGTCAACTGCATTCAGGAGATATTACACCCCGCAAACTCACTTGTCTTTCCTTTGATCTGAAACAAATGGGAGTCGGTTGTGTAAATAGCTGGGGGGCAATGCCGTTGCCTCAGTACCGGATACCTTATGACAATTACGAATTTAACGTTGTTATTACTCCCGTAAAAAAGAGATGACCGGTATTGAATTCTATAATTGACAATTTAAAGTCTTAGTAGCATACTGATTTAGTGTGCTATTAAGACTCTTTTAAAACATACTTTTACTATTTTTGTATTATGAATGAAATAGATTTATATATCGCTACTTTTCCGGTAGAAGTGCAAGGATTCCTGAAAGAAATCAGAGAAATCATCAAAAAAGAAGCTCCTCACGCAGAAGAATGTATTTCTTGGGGAATGCCCACTTTCAGGCAAGACGGAAATCTGGTTCATTTCGCCGGCAATAAAATGCATGTCGGATTTTATCCGGGAGGATCTCCTGTGGAAGTTTTCAAAGAAAAATTAGTGGATTACAAAACTTCAAAAGGGGCTATTCAATTTCCTTATAACAAACCTTTTCCGGTAGACCTAATTGCCGAAATCATTCGATTCAGGATCCGTGAAAACGAAGAGATTGCCAGGAATAAAGACAAAAGCGGTTTTTTATTTCTGATTCCGGCTCCCGCAAGAAGAGCTTTGGAAAATGCAAAAATTACTTCATTGAAAAAGTTATCCTTACACTCTGAAGAAGAAATACTGAAACTTCATGGTATGGGAAAAAGCTCTATACCCAAACTGAAAGACGTTCTTGCAGCATCCGGATTGGCTTTCAGAAATCCTTAAAGGAAAGTTTATTTCATTTCCGTCAGGTAATTCCAGAAACGTTTCGGCATATGTTGTCGTTGTAACCTGGGATTGATTCTTTCTTTGATGGCTGCCGATTTAAAATAGCTTTTCCATAGTTCCTGAAAAGCGGATTCATATTCATCCATCATTTCGGGTGATAATTCGCCTGTCTCAACAGAAATATTCAGGTTCTCAAAATGAATTATTTCCGTTTTGTTCAGGTCATAATACAAACCATATTTTCTTCTCACATCATAAATTACCCACTGTTGGTCGGCAAATCTATCCTCAAAATGTTCAACCGACAATGGCAATACATTGTATAATGGGGAGATCAAGGCAAAGAAAATTCCATCCGATGTCTTTTGAAAACGTACAAATTGCCTGACCCGCTCCGCTTCTCTCTGTACTTTCTTATATATCTGAGACAAAAACAAGACATCTTTATCCGCAAAATTCAACTCAATACTTTTTTCAGCCAGCATGGCTTTACGGATGTAATTGAATATAGCCATGTCCACTTCCTCCTTTTCTGACAGATAGCATTGAAACAACATCCGGACTGCCGGTTGTGATATCTTTTTATTCAAACCAACCAACACCCGATCGGATTTTTCCACATCCGTCACAACGGTAAATGAATCCGAAAAGAGGGGCAATAATATTTCCTGTTTCAGTATTTTATCCGGATATTGTTTCCGGTTGAATGCCTCAAAAACACAAGTCAAAAGCCCCTCAAAACTATTATCGTAAAGAAAATAGAGCATTGTTTCTGTTCTAATATTTAATTTTTACATGCAGACAATGCATAATGAATCTTTCGTGAATTCTGGAAAATATTAACTCTACTCTTAATTGAGACTTTTCTTTTTTTCCAGAAATTCATACACTCCGCCAATATGCTCCCTGACCTTTTTATCCGAAAATTCATATACTTTAGTTACCAATCCATCCAGAAAATCACGGTCATGAGAAACCAGGATAACAGTTCCATCATAATCAAGCAAAGCATTCTTAAGAACCGCTTTCGTTTTTAAATCCAGGTGATTAGTAGGCTC
>JAVBSK010000073.1:0-4285 GCA_031556755.1 Bacteroidales bacterium
TCAATATACCTTATGCCCTTTCTTTTCTGGCGGAACGGGATAAAGATGCTTTTGTACCCGGAATCAGAGATTTGATTGTAGGGGGATATAGTACGCCCGAAGGAATAGCATTGTCTGTCCCTGAAAAAATGGTGCGAGGAAAAATTGCTATTGATGCTTTAGCTGAATACAGGAAAGCAAAAAAAGAAAATGACCTCGAAAAAGCGGCGATAGAAAAACAAAAATTAGACGAAAATTTCAAGTATTTTGGCTACGGATATTTCAAAACGCCGGAAGATGTGGTGCCTAACATACCGTTGGTATTTTATTCTTTCAGAATCATGGTGATTTTAGCCGCTTATTTCTTAGTATTGTTCGCTTTCACTTGGTTCTTTAACCACAAAAATAAATTTACAACAATGCGTTGGTTACAATACGTTTCCCTGTGGTCTATCCCTTTGGCTTATATTACTTCTCAAGCCGGATGGATTGTTGCGGAAGTGGGAAGACAACCTTGGGCTATTCAGGATATTTTACCGGTACAAGCGGCGATTTCCAATCTGAGAACATCGTCCGTTCAATTGACATTTTTCATATTCCTGACTCTTTTTACCGTATTACTCATAGCGGAAATCAGTATTTTGGTAAAGCAAATCAAAGCCGGACCCGAAAATTAATCTGTTTTTTTTTATTTATTTGCTAATCTGCTAATTGTCATGGATTATTCATTTTTTCAACATTATTGGTGGTTGATAATTTCCCTTCTGGGAGCTTTGTTGGTGTTCTTATTGTTTGTACAGGGAGGGCAATCATTGACTTATCGGCTTGGAAAAGACGACAAACACCTGAATATGATAATTCTTTCCCTGAAGAAGAAATGGGAATTAACTTTTACAACTCTGGTTACTTTCGGTGGCGCTTTTTTTGCCTCTTTTCCTCTGTTTTACTCAACCAGTTTCGGTGGCGCTTATTGGCTTTGGATGCTGATATTGTCGAGTTTCATCGTACAGGCGGTTTCTTATGAATTCATCGCTAAACAGGGCAACCTGTTGGGTAAATCCACGTATCAGTTTTTCCTTTTTTTGAATGGATTTTTAGGACCTTTCCTCCTGGGAATAGCTGTTTCTACCTTTTTCACCGGATCTGAATTTATGGTTGTCAAGGAAAATATAACATCCTTATCAATGCCGGTAATTTCTTCCTGGCAAAACCCTTTGCATGGATTGGAGGCTCTGGGAAATGTCTGGAATCTGATGTTTGGTTTGGCTGTTTTCTTTTTATCAAGAAGTCTGGGCGCTTTATATTTTATCAATGCAATTGATGATGAAGATGTGAGGAAAAATGCTGTGAAACAATTATTGATCAATGCATCGGCGTTTTTATTGCTTTTTCTTACGTATGGAGTTTATATCTTAATGAAAGATGGTTTTGCCGTTGATCCGGAAACATCTGTAATAGTCATTGAACCATTGAAATATTTACATAATTTCCTGTCGCTCCCCTGGGTGTTGGCTTTGTTTTTGATTGGAGTCGTATTGGTATTGATCGGATTTATCAGGACGATTATGAATCCCCGGTTTATTTACGGAATCTGGTATGCCGGAATAGGCGTTATTTTAACGGTATTCGCTTTATTTGTCATCTTGGGATTTAATTATACCGCTTACTATCCTTCCGTAACGGATCCTCAAAGTTCACTGACAATAAGTAATAGTTCTTCAGGAATATTTACCCTCAAAGTTATGTCAATCGTTTCGTTGATGATTCCGTTTGTTTTTGCTTATATCTGGCATACATGGAAATTGCTGGACAAAGGAAAAATCAATGCTGCCGGTATAGATGATGAATACGGATATTAAATCTTCAGAAATTCAGGATAAGAATGAAAGTATATAAAGCATCTGCTGGTTCCGGAAAAACATATAGATTAGCGGTGGAATATATCAAGGAATTATTGATTAAACCGACAGATTTTGCTCACCGTCATATTCTTGCTGTTACATTCACCAAAGATGCTACCGGAGAGATGAAAGACCGTATTCTGGCGGAATTGTATGGGTTGGCTTCCGGTTGTTCCGATTCGGAGGGTTTCATGCAATCGGTTCAGGAAGCCCTGTCGAAAGAAGGTAAACCGATGCAATCCGATGCAATCCAAATTAAATCAGGACTTGTTTTACAGGCGATACTTCACGATTACAGCCGTTTATATATCACAACTATAGATAGTTTTTTTCAAAAAGTGCTACGTAATCTGGCTCGGGAATTAGGTAAAAGTTCCAGGTTTAATCTGGAAATGAATAGTTCCAAAGTGCTTTCGGAGGCAGTAAACACCATGGTGGAAAAAGCGAATCAAAATCCACAGCTACTGGATTGGTTGACTACTTACATTGAAGAAAAATTGGATGACGCCGGAAACTGGAGAATTACAAAAGAGATACTGGATTTCAGTCGTTGTATTTTTGATGAATATTTCCAGGAACACGAGGAAATCTTGAAAAAGCAATTGGCGGCCAATCCTAAAATATTTGAACAACTACTTA
Source organism: Bacteroidales bacterium (assembly GCA_031556755.1). Lineage (GTDB taxonomy): Bacteria > Bacteroidota > Bacteroidia > Bacteroidales > Azobacteroidaceae > JAIRVZ01. The sequence continues at coordinate 2,520 of JAVBSK010000073.1, forward strand.
CCGAGCACAATAAAATACAGAAAAATAGTAAGATTTTCTTTCGTAATACATATATGGGAATTTCCAAAATTATGGAAGAACAACAATATGTTTTAAGTGATTTCAACAGGAGCGGTACGGTCATTAATTTTTTCAGAAAATTGTCGGAAGGAGATACTTCCGTTAAAACCGAAGGAGTCACCCTGAAAGACTGTTGTCTCGAAGCTGGAAAATGGCCGTCGGCTAAGAGTAAACGAAGAGAAGAAATTATCCGATGGGCGGAATCGGATCTGATGTTGTTGTTGAATGAGAGTCTGGATGAGTTGAAGCGTTTCAATACTTCCCGGATGATTACTAAGAATATTCATCAGTTGGGACTGATATGGGATATTACAAAAGAAATCGAACAACAAAATGCGGAAAATAACCGCTTTATGCTGGCCGATACAGCCCTGTTTCTGAACAAGATGATTGATGATTCGGATTCTCCTTTCATATATGAGAAAATAGGAGCTGAAATCAAACATGTGATGATCGATGAATTCCAGGATACTTCCCGTTTGCAATGGAAAAATTTCAAAGCTTTGTTGTCCAATATTCTGGCCAGTGATTACTTCAGTTTACTCGTAGGAGATGTCAAACAATCCATTTACCGTTGGAGGAACGGTGACTGGAGTATTCTGAACGGAATAGAAAAAGAAATCAAGGCGGAAATAGAAACGTTAGATTATAACTACCGCAGTGAAGCGGAAATCATTGATTTCAACAATCATTTCTTTACTCATGCGGCGACTCTCTTAAATAAAAAATATTACGAATTATTTGCAAATCTGTCGGATTCTCCCTTTATATCTGCATATGCTCCCAAGAATGTGGTTCAATATACGCCTAAAAAGGAAAACCGGGGATATGTTTCCATTGATTTTCTCCCTGACAAAAAGGACGATATTAAGTATAACGAACTAGTACTGGAGGAAATAATCCTGAAACTTCAATTGTTGAAAAATACCGGAATAGCTCCGGAACAAATATGTATCCTGACCAGAACCAATAAAAATATCATAGGAATCGCTGAATATTTAGCCTCTCAGAAAGAAAAATATCCGGAGTTATCGGCATATAATTATCTGAATGTCGTTTCAAATGAAGCCTTTCAATTGAATTCATCTCCAGCCATTCAGATTTTAATAGAAGCCATGCGTGTACTTGCAGACTGGGAAAATCCTATTCACAAAGCACAACTGAAAATATTCCTGAACAGGGTACGCCGTATTGATTTTCCGGTTTCGGAAGCCTTTTCAAACAATCAAAAAACTGAAACGATACACTATGCTGAAACGATAGAATTGTTGTCTGAGAGAAATCCTCTCAAAGTAACGACACTGCCATTGTTTGAGTTAATCGGATATTTATTCCGGATATTTAATTTGGAAGCAATCGAAGGCCAAAGTAATTATATGTTTGCGTTGTATGATGCAGTCAATAACTATCTGAAAGACTATCCGGCGGATATTTTTTCTTTCCTCAAATATTGGGATGATGAGTTGCAATTCAAATCTATTCCAGCATCTACAACCGTGGAAGGAGTGCGGGCTATGACGATTCATAAATCCAAAGGATTACAATTCCATACCGTTTTATTGCCATATTGTGATTGGGATTTGTATCCGGAGAAAAATCCGGTTGTGTGGTGTACACCCAAACCCGGCCTATACGAATTGGAATTGTTACCTGTCAAATATAGTCACAAAATGTTTGATACGATTTTTCTTCCGGAATATGAAAGT
>JAVBSK010000389.1:0-6877 GCA_031556755.1 Bacteroidales bacterium
GACATGCTTTGCACGGAATGTTTGCAGATACGGAATATGCAAGTATGTCGGGTACATCTGTTTATCGTGATTTTGTAGAACTTCCGTCTCAGTTCATGGAAAATTACCTGAACGAAAAAGCATACCTGGATAAGTTTGCAGTTCACTATCAAACGGGAGAAAAAATTCCTGCCGAATTGGTCAAAAAAATCATTGATGCATCCAATTTCAATATCGGATATTTTTGTTTGCGTCAGTTAGGTTTCGGATTTGTGGATATGGCTTTCCATACGATAGACAAACCATATACCGGTAAGATTGCGCCATTCGAATATAATGCTACCGGGAAAACAGCGGTATTGCCCCTCGTAGAAGGCACCCTGCATTCGCCGGCATTCAGTCACATCTTTTCCGGAGGATATGCCGCCGGATATTATTCATACAAATGGTCGGAAGTGTTGGATGCCGATGCTTTCGCTTTCTTCAAAAAGAATGGAATATTTGACATCCAAACAGCTCAATCATTTCGGAACAATGTATTGTCTCGTGGAGGAACAGAAGATCCTTCCGTATTGTACAAACATTTCAGAGGTCAGGATCCTACGGTAGAAGCCTTGATGAAGAGGAATGGAATCATAGCCGATTAAGAAAATACCTGTTACGGAAATAACAGTTTTTTAACAGGAAAGTAACTGCATACAGAATATACACGGCGAAGTTGGTAAACGGTGTATATTCTGTATGTTTATTTTTAAGTAAGATTAATATGAAATATTTCTGATGGGCAAATGATTCAATATTATTCCCACTCAATAGTTGCGGGCGGTTTGGAACTGATGTCATATACTACTCTGTTGACACCTTTCACCTTGTTGATGATTTCATTTGAAACCTTGGCCATGAACTCGTAGGGTAAATGTACCCAATCGGCAGTCATGGCATCGGTTGAACTGACGGAACGCAGTGCCACTGCATTTTCATATGTACGTTCGTCCCCCATCACTCCAACGGATTGAACGGGCAACAAAATCACTCCGGCCTGCCATACCTGATCATATAATCCCCATTCTCGCAATTCTTTAATGAAAATATCATCTGCATCTTGTAGAACACGCACCTTTTCCGGTGTTATGTCTCCTAAAATACGAACACCTAATCCCGGTCCTGGAAATGGATGACGGTTAATCAGGTGAGGCATCATTCCTAATTCCCGTCCTACCCGGCGAACTTCGTCTTTGAATAACAATTTCAAAGGCTCGACCAATTTCAGATTCATTTTTTCAGGAAGACCTCCTACATTGTGGTGAGATTTGATTACTGTTCCCGTGATGGATAGTGATTCGATGATGTCGGGATAGATGGTGCCTTGTCCCAACCATTTGACTCCTTCCAATTTACGAGCTTCTTCATCGAAAACGTCGATAAAGCCTTTTCCTATGATTTTCCGTTTCTTCTCCGGATCTGTAACACCAGCTAATTCAGCATAAAACTTGGCTTTAGCATCAATGCCTATTACGTTCAGTCCGAGGTGTTCGTAGTCGCGTAATACGTTTTCAAATTCGTTCTTTCGCAGTAAACCGTGATCTACAAAGATACATGTCAGGTTGTCGCCGATGGCTTTATTCAATAGAACTGCAGTTACCGAAGAATCTACACCTCCTGAAAGCGCGAGTATCACTTTGTCATTTCTGAGTTGTTCTTTTAATTCTTTAACGGTTGATTCGATGAAAGATGCAGGAGTCCAATCCTTCTTCAAACCGCAAATATTCAGGAAATTATCTAAAATCAATGTGCCTTCTTCCGTATGAAATACCTCCGGATGGAACTGAACTCCCCAGCTTGACTCTCCTTCGATTTTATAGGCTGCTGCTTTTACGTCGTCAGTCTGGGCAATGACTTTGAAATTTGCCGGCAATTGGGTGATGGTATCCCCGTGTGACATCCAGACTTCAGAACTTTTTTTGGTGTCTTTCAATAATAAGTCGGATGAGTCGGTCGGAGTTAGTACGGCTCTGCCGTATTCTCTGGAATCTCCTTTTTCTACTTTTCCTCCTGAACAGTAAGCCAGATACTGTGCGCCGTAACAGATGCCCAATATAGGGTATTTTCCTCTGAATGAGGATAGATCAGGTTTAAAAGCTTCTTTGTCGTTGACGGAAAATGGACTTCCCGACAAAATAATTCCTTTTACACTAGAATCATTTTCAGGGAATTTGTTGTAAGGAACAATTTCGCAGTAAGTGTTCAATTCCCTCAGGCGGCGGCCTATCAATTGCGTCGTTTGGGAACCGAAATCAAGAACGATAATTTTTTCGGACATAAATTTTAATGAGTTGATTGTTGAAAGCTGGTATAAGCAACGAACAACATTTATTGTAAATAATTTGATTGCAAAATTACGAAAATCATTTAAAAAGAATTATTTTTGAGCAACATTATAAAGTCTTTGTTTGTTCTTCAATTATATAATTTAAAACGAGATCATCATGGGAACTAACAATTCAAAACTAATCGTAGGATTGGTAATCGGAGCGGCAATAGGCGCTGCAGTAGGCTATTTATTACATTCGGATAAACGGGAAGAATTTCTGGAGGAAATTGATGATGCGGTGGATAATGCCAAAGAAAAAATAGGTAATGCTATCAATAAAGGCATCGAGGAGTTGGATACAGCTATTGATCGGGTCAACACCTTGGCTCAAACGGCTGTTCACAGACTCAAAGCGGGAGAGGTAGGAGTTTGAACCGCTTTCCGTTGCATAAAAATTTCTTTCTCGTTGACTGCTAATTAAAAATATAACAATGAATGGATAAAGAATTAAATACTTTATTGGCCGATATCAAAAGGGATCTGACAGCTTATCTGAATATAAAATTCCGGTTGATTAAACTTGAAACTTATGAAAAATCAGGCTTTATATCTTCTTTGATGATATATAGTCTGGTGGTTCTGTTGTTGATTTTCTTTGCTTTCCTGTTTTTGTGCCTTGCTTTGGGTTTTTATATAGGAGAACTCCTGGGAAGTCTGGGAACCGGAATGGTTTTGGTTGCAATGATATATTTGCTTACATTATGTATCCTCTTATCGTTGCGAAAAAAGCTACTCAACTGGTTGACTAATATGTTTGTCGAACAAATAAACCAAAGTGATGATGAAAGAAACGAAGAAGTTGTCGGCTCTTGAAAAATTAAAAATAGAAAAACTTCGTTTGAAAGCGGAGGAACAGGTTTACATCCAGTCATTGGACGATAATTTCAGCTATTTGCAAGATAACCTGGCTGCTTTGTTGTTTGATGCAGGAGTGACCGCCGTCAAGAAGAAAGCATCTCCATATATATCCCGTTTTATCGGAGGTAGTGATAATCGTTTACTTTCCGGTAATCAAAAGGAAGAGCTTCAGGGAAAAGATAGCATTTTAAACCTGTTGCTTGATCAAATCATTAATATAGCTCCCTTTTTTATGAAAGGAGGTTTTAAATCGTTACTGGTAAGTTTCCTTTTGAAACAGGCGAAAAATTTTCTTTTTAAGAAGAAGTGAAAATTAAGAATTAGAAGCTACTAGTTACTTGATTTTTAACTTGGGTTTGTGACTCAAAAAAAGAGGGATCCGTTTTTTTAATTCGTTCCCTCTTAATTATTTTGTGTGGCAAATTGAAATTAAAAACCGTTTATCGTTTTATCCAGGTAAACAATCCTGTCGTTCAACCAAATTTTCATATGCTGAATAACCTTTTCATAAACCAGATCATTTGGAATATCCCTGTATATGCGATTATGCGATTCCGGCTTGGTATTAACACCATCCAGATCATTTGGAAATACATGGTAATTATATGATTGAGATATTTTCAACAACTCGGCCTGTTGATCAATAAATGCAGTCAGTGTTTTAACCTGCGTATCACGAACTTGATTCCATCTCGCCTTATAAAGCGTTCTGAATTCGGGATCATCAAGAAATCTGCTCAGAAATTTCATCCCTTTGAATTGACTGTTAGAATTGGGGTAGAATAGCAAAGTCCTTGTTGTAAAATATTTCCAGTCATAACTACTGCTATAACCAAATCCAAAATCAAAATCCCAGATGGGACCCATAAAAAATTTCCCGTTGGCTTCTTTGTATAAATAACAACTCTTAGGATGTTGAACCTCTATGTTCTGGACAATTTCATAGACCAGCAGATAATTGATAACCGATTCTATATCTATCAGATCTCTGTAATTATTATTTGGAAAAGAAGTAGATAATAGGGCGGCCTCAAGATCGTTGAATGACTTTTTGATAGCTTTGTCGGCTGCATCGGAATAGTTTTTATCGAAATCCGGAGATTTGACATTTACAGGGAGTCCTAATTTATCACTTGTAAATGTCCAGTCTTCCGGTAATTCGTAGAGATCATTGGGTAGTGTCGTATCCAGTTCAATTAAAAAACCGGTTTTTTTATCAATATTGACTCTGCCGACGCCGGTTTCTATTTGTTCGGTAAGTAAATAGCTTCCCTGATGTTGTCCGTTCATGAACACTTCAACCGGTCGGTAGTTATTGGTGTATTGTAATCCCAGACGACGTCCTAATTCCAAAGCGACAGTGTTGGTAATCAATGAGGGATCAAGATAATTCGCCAGCAATACCCAGGACTTTTCAGGAGCCAATCCCAGAACAGGTTCTTTTGTTTCCAGTTTGAACCGGTAAGGTTTCTTTTTGAGGGTCAGGGAAGTGTTACCACGTAACCTTACGCCCATCTTGTATTTGGCATTATAGGATTGATTGTTAGGATCTATGATTTCAACCGTACCGGGAATGTAAGTTTCCTTGTCTTTGGGTTCCTGCATATTTTCCGTATTGATGACTATGACGGGCAGGCCGGAGTGTTGAGGCAAACTCAAAGTAACAGTATAATCGACTGTACTTTGATCAGTGTTGGATGTTACAGTATACACGACCGGTTTTGAAAAGTCATTCCGTGAGGATTCGTTTTTCTGCTCCACGCCATTTACCGTTACTTTGCTCCCTGAGAATTCAAAGGTTGCAATCAGATTTTTAGTGTCTTCTTCTGTGATATACTCCTGGGATACCAAAGCGATTTTGTTCCCGCAAATCAATCCTTCCACAGTATGAGCAAAAAGGCCACCATTTTTAGCTCCTCTGATACGGAAGTTGGTGATCTTTTTATTCGGATCCTGTTTGGGTTCGGCGGATGTATAATCTATATCCGGTAAAGTCTCCATCTTGCCGTAATTAGAGGGGCCTGGGCCATTATCTCCAGAATCCGGTTCACAAGCAGTGAAATATAATGAAGCACACAAAAATAAAACAAGATTAAAATTTCTCTTCATGTTGATAATCTTTTATGAATAATATATAGTATGTGTTATGATTTATATAAACTAAGAACTAAATGAGTTATAGGGAGTTGAAAAAACTGATAACTCATAGTTTATAACCTATTTTCATTGACAAATTACTTTGATTTCAACAGATCCCTGATTTCAGTCAACAGTTCCTGCTCTTTGGTCGGGGTGGGAGGAGGGGGCGGAGTCGCCGGAGTTTCCGTTTTTTTCCTTTGCATTGTGTTGATTGTCTTAACTAATAAAAAAATAGCAAAAGCAATAATGATAAAATCAAATATAGTTTGTAGAAAACTGCCATAATTTAAAGTTACAGCGGGGGTTATATTTCCTGCTGCATCTGTTACAGATTCTTTCATTACGATTTTTAAATCCGAAAAATTCATTCCTCCGACCAATAAACCGATAGGTGGCATAATTACATCGGAAACTACGGAGGATACAATTTTCCCAAAAGCGCCTCCCATTACAACTCCGACTGCCATATCCATAACGTTTCCACGCATGGCAAATTCTTTAAATTCTTTGATGAATCCCATATAATTATTGTATTTAGTTGCTGGATGAATTCAGTATAATATATGTTGTTAGCACAGGCAATTAATATGCCATTTTACAGATAGCTACGAAATTAGTACAAAAAATAGAAAATACAAAAAATCAATATTAATTTTGTGAGCATAAAGAAAATAAACCCCGTGAAATAAAATGTGAAAAATAAAGCGGAATGAAATATAAATTGTTGTTTTACTTAGTCATATCTTTGATTATATTCGCTTCCTGTGCAACTCCCTGTGGGTGTTAAAATAGGACGCAACCGGTTTATTTATTTAAAGTGAAGCCCTGGGAACCTATCAGGTTGCCGTCTGTGAATATATCTACCCGGTAACTGCCTGGGGAGAGAAATTCTTCAATTTTCCAATAGATACTGACCGGAATTTCTTCTCCGGCATATTCGATTGTCCTTTTGGCCGAATAATTGATGTTTTTATTTTCATATAGAAAAACATCGGATTTGTTTTTTACCAATACATCATCATCCGGTTTTTTGATGCGTATGTATATCACTTTTTCTCCGGTAGGTGCAGTAATGTTTTTATTGATTTTGAAGTTAATGGCGATTTGTTCCATTTTCTCTATTTTGTTTGTGGATTTATTCCTCTTGTCGATTCCGGTTATGGTAATGCCGCTGGCATCCAGCTTTGAGGCTAAAGTTACTCTTTCGGACAGCGTTTCTTTTTCTCTGGATAATTGAGAAACAGTTGCTGTTGCCTGTTCATATTTTTGAGTAACTTCTTTATTCTCTTTGGTTAATTGTTGGTTCAGTCGGTTGAGTGAATCTATTTGTTGTACATATCCTCTCATGATGGTTTTCAATGTTTCCAATTCCCGTTTCAGTTCGGTGATCCGTTTGGTGTTTGTCGATTTGACCGTACGGAGTTCTTCCATCAAACGTTGCACTTTTATTTGTTCTGTTTCTAATTTGGCTACCAAGGAGTCGTTATTGACGGAGAACTTATAGCCTTCATATTGCAGGGAAAGTTCATT
>JAVBSK010000405.1:0-4306 GCA_031556755.1 Bacteroidales bacterium
GTATATCTTCCCGGATGGGAAAAACTGCAAGGTATCGAAGATATTTCAGACAATATGCATAACAACGAAGGCCTGTATAAATATAATGTCAGAGCGGTCATGCAATACGAGCGCCCTGCTTCGGAGACCAGAGGACACCAATTTCTGAGATTACAAAAATATGAGTGGAACGGAGATCGGGATGGAGGTATTTATCAAATGTTTGAAGTGGAACCGTCGACGGATTATACTTTCAGTTTCGATATCAGGATCTCCAAAAATTCAACAGGAAGCGGCCTTATCACTCCTTTTTACAAAACGCAGATCTACAACGAGAGTTTGTCAACCTGGACCCCTTTGATCAAAACTCCGGTAGCCAATCCTTCGGATGAATCGTGGTTTACAGTTACTAAAAATTTCAAAACGTCTATGCTTACTACTAAAATGCGTTTCATGATAGGAATAACAGGTAGTCAGTTAAGTAACGGTACGGTTTCCGATAAAGAGAAATGGATGGATATAGATAATGTCAAATTGATTAAAAATTAGAACAGGAATGATAAAAGTAAAATGTATATTGTTATTCTTCTTTATTTTTTCTTTTCTGAATTCCGGACGTGCTACTGAAATTACAGTTGAAAAATATGTTGACAAAGGACAATTGAATGTTCCAGCCGTAACGGATTTACATATAACAGGAAAAGAAAACGTATTGGTAAATACGGTGGTTAATTTGACTGCGGAGTCTTCCTGGTTATTTTTCGACAACCTGAAACCTTCGGTGGTCGGATTGAATTATAAAGATAAAATTCTGATCAATGGAAAGCCATTTGATTACGACGGCGGAACGAATGCTCGGATTGCAATTTATGCGCAAGGTTCTGTAGTTATCCCGCATCCTTTGAATTATCAGCCATTGGAAGTTTTTACGGAACCTTTGTTCAAAGGGAACAGCCGTAAATATTCCTTGAATGTATACAACAATAACCTGGGAAATTTTGATAATAAGATTCGTTCTTTCAAACTCAAAAGGGGGTATATGGCTACTATGGCCAATGAATCCGACGGGACGGGATACAGCCGCGTTTTTATTGCGGACAAACAAGATCTTTTGATTTCAAATATTTCCAAAGAATTGGATGAATCCGTTTCTTTTATCCGGGTGTTCAAGTGGGAGTGGGTCAGTAAGAAAGGCTGGTGTCAAACCGGTAACAGAAATGGAGGCAGTCCGGTGGAAAATGCTCTGAAAACAAATTCTACCTGGTTATATACCTGGAGCGCAGATGGCAATTCGACCAAAGATATAGAATATGTTCCCATTCATGCCAAACGTTACTGGCCTTCTTATTCTCAAATCAATGAAAAAGAGCAGGTAACTCATTTGATGGGATATAACGAACCGGATCACTCGGAACAACAGGATGGAACGATGATCCCGGTTTCGGAAGCGGTTGCCGATTGGCCGAACATGATGAAGAGCGGCTTGAGAATAGGTAGTCCGGCTACAACGGATTTCAATTGGTTATACAGTTTCATGGATGAGTGTAAGAAACGAGATTACAGGGTCGATTTTGTCGTCGTTCATGCTTACTGGGCTTCTATGACTCCACAGCAATGGTACGATGCTTTGAAAACGGTTTATACTAAAACGGGAAGACCTATCTGGATCAAGGAATGGAACAATGGGGCTAATTGGACGACGGAAACCTGGCCGAGTTCATGGAGTGAACAAATGACCAAGCAATACAACGATATCAAAGGAATATTGCAAGTCCTCGATACGGCACATTTCATCGAACGTTATTCTATTTATAACTGGGTGGAGGCCAAACGTTCTGTCATCAATGATGATAATGCTTTCACGCCTATGGGTATTTATTACAGGGACAATTGTCCGTCGATTGCGTTCAGACGTACAAACGAGGTCATTCCTCAATGGACACAAAGCAATACGCCTGCAGTTCTTTCGTACAAGATACCGGAAAGTGGGAGAGGGGTGAATCTTGTTTGGACGGATACCAACGGAGATATGGCGAGGGGCGCTATCGTTCAACGTTCCGTCAGAGACAGCATTTTCGTGGAAATTGCTAGAACCGGGAAAGATATTCGTTCTTATGAAGACAAAGACGCGCCTGTCAATACCAATATAAAATACCGGATTTACCAGTTGTCTTACACCGGTGCTCAAATCGTTTCCAATACGATTGAGTTGTCTTTGGCCACAGGAACTAAAAACTTTCAGTTTGGAAAATTATCTCTGAATCACAATAACTGGACGAAATATTCTTTTCCTTTTCCGGATGAAAAAGTTCCGGTTATTATATTCGGAACGCCTACTTATAATAATATTTTACCATACAGCAACCGGGTGAAAATTTTAACTCCTTTATCTTTTATGTTCCATTTGGATCCCTGGTCGTATCTGATTTCTCCATTGTTTCCCAAGAACGATGATATCAATTACCTGGTTATTCCGGAAGGAGAGTATGATTGGGACGGAATAAAGGCTAAAGCCGGAGTTGCGGAAAAAGTCAGTGATGTCTGGACGGTTATAAATTTTCCGCATCTTTTCGAGGAAGTTCCTGTCGTCTTTGCTACTCAGGTGACGAGTAAGACCGATTTTGCCACAACTGTTCGTATCCGTAATGTTTCCAAATCCGGATTCGAAATCAAATTGCAAAAAGAAGAAGCGAAAGTAAACGCCTATATTCCGCGTGAAAATGTGTGTTATCTGGCTGTTACTCCCGGTTCGGGGAATTGGCAGGGACAAAAGATAAAAATAGGAAAAACAGGAGAGAATGTCGTTGGAAATCTCCATTTCCCGACAGAAGTGCTTTTTGGAGAAACCGTTGATAATCCGGGATTTTTCGCCGCCATGCAAACTTGCAATGATGATGTCGCTGCTACATTGAGAATGGAGGGACTCACTAAAGAGAGAGTCAATATATTCAAACAAAGGGAAGTTTCAACAGGAGTTTCCGCCTTGGCGATGGAGAAAGAAACGGCGGGATGGATGGTTGTTGAGTTTACTCCGAATGCCAATACTTCCATAACATCTCCATATATGGAGACCTGGAATGTGTATCCCAATCCGCTGAAAGATATTGTGTATATCACTAATTCGGATAAAAATACGGAGTTTCAGGTGCAGGTATTCGATTTGTCGGGTAGAAAATTAATAGACCGGGATTGTTCCGGTTCTTTGAATCTGAAAGAACTGCCGGCAGGAAATTATATCCTCAAGATCAATAATCAATATACATATCAGTTGATGAAAGAGTGAACAACAAGAAATTCCCTATAATAATGAAAACAAAAATATTCCTTACATATGTACTCTTGATGTTATTTATTCCGGCCGGAGCATATAAATCTGTATTGACTCTTGAGAACGGAAAGGTTTATAATATTCTTCATGCGGGAGGAAGCGGTTGTTATTTAGGAAAAAGAACGAGCGATGGAATGCTGGAAATACAAACTCCGACAGGGGACGCTTCCCAACAGTTCCAGTGTGTACTCAATACGGATGGGACTTACAGTTTTCAATTGGTTTCAACCGGAGAATATTTAGGAAGAAGTAATGTCGCCAATAATTACTATAAAGGCGCTTTTTATCAATCGGCCAGTGCCGACGGAACGACCCGGTTTGCTGTCGAAAAAGCTGCAAGTTGGAGTACTAACGCCAAGATTAAGAATGTAAAATCCGCAGCTTATCTGGGAACTGATGCGAATATTGCTGCTTCAGGAGTTTGGTTCGATAAGTCGGGGAGCGATGGTAAACATTATTTTTGCATTCTAGAAGTGACTACAAAGGAAAAACTTTATTCTTTGATTGAAAAGGCAAGCGTTTACGAGTCTTATCCCGTGGAAATGTCGGCTACGAGTTCTTTTTATGACGAAACGAAGCAGGCAGAGATGACTGCAAAGAAAATACTCGCTCTTGATGTTTATAACAATGCCGGCGCTACGGTAGCGGAACGCAATGTCGCTTTCTTGCAATTGTCGGATGCTGTAGATGTTTTTTTGGAAAGTATTGTACTGGTCAATATGACGGAAAAAACGGAAAAAACCGTACGCATTCACAGTGATATCAATCCGGATATGTGTCTGATTAAGTCATATAAGGGTGGCACTACCAATGATGGATCGGATAAAGTGACCATTGCCAACCTCAAAATCGTCTCCAAAGATTTGCCGAAGGATTATGATTTATGGAGTATCATCAATATGGCGGAAGGTAAATATATTCTTCAAAATAAGGGGAACGGAACTTACTTGAAAATTTATGCGGAAAATGATGTGTATACCGCCACTTCGTTTGCGGATG
>JAVBSK010000145.1:0-3912 GCA_031556755.1 Bacteroidales bacterium
GCATGAACGAACGCATGGGAAATCATTCTATACCATTGTTTTTCATACACAACGGCATAGGGCGATAAGATGAGTTTCAGTAAAGTCTGTTGATTTTTAAATCCTGAAATAATGATAATTACTGTGATGATGTTGATTAAAGTAGGTGCTGAAATCATGATAAATATATGAGAGCTTGTTCCAATATTTTGGTTTTTTGCATCTGGTAACCGTGTTTCTTCGCTTCATTGATGGGACGGGTATAGAGGTGTTCGATTTCCATAGGGCGTTTGAGATCGAAGTCCAATTTCATGCTGGGAAGATAAGGCGGCATGTTACGAGTAAGATTAAGCATCTCATCTGCTAAAGAGAGGGATAATTTATGTTTCAATCCGCAGGCGTTGGCTGCTTCGATCACTTCAATCATTAAATCTTTACAGAGTTTTTCGCTTGCCGGATCATTCATCAAATCACTTGTCGAAGCGTTCAATACGACTGTTAATCCATTGAATGCAATGTTCCAAATAAGTTTCTGCCAGCGGGCGCTTACGAGGTCGGTTACAAATTTGGTTTCCACTTCCGATGCATTGAAATCGGTTGTGATTTGTTCGATGATCTGAGAGTCACAATTCGAGTGAGTTCCAATGATTAAATTTCCTAAATCCGTATGGGAAATTTGCCCCGGTCCGGTTTTTGAAGAACATAAAAAAGCCAAAGCTCCGGCAATGGCCTGGTTTGGAAAATCTTTTTCTACATCGGTTTCATTTCCCAGGCCGTTTTGAACCATAATAATTGTCGTTTTTTTATGTAGGAGAGGAGGGATGAGCTCTTTCAAAAGGTGGTTGTTTGTTGTTTTCAGGCAGACTAAAACAACATCAGCCATTCCTATTTCATCACTTTTTTTATATGCATTGACCACAGGGAGATGAAAATCTCCTTTGACAGAATCAATTTTCAGTCCGTTGTTCTTTACATATTCATAGTCTGAGTGTAAAAGAAAATGGACATCTTTTCCGCTTTTGGCCAGGCGACCGCCGTAATATCCTCCCAGACCGCCGACTCCGATGATTGCATATTTTAAAACCATGTATACAATTATGAATTACGATTTATCCACAAATATCTATAAATATCAATGAATATCTATCGCTTTTTGTTCTGACTTCTTAACATTAGTTTCAGATTTTGTCAATCATTTCATCCAATGCGACAGTTAATCCTTCCAGGTCTTTCCCGCCGGCAGTAGCGAAATGAGCTTGTCCGCCTCCGCCTCCTTGTATTTTCTTGGCGGCTTCACGTACGATATTTCCTGCATGCATACCTTGTGCAACCAAATCATCACTGATCATGACAGTCAATAAGGGTTTTCCTTCCCCGATTGTTCCCGCTACGAAATACATTTTCTGAGGGAATTCTCCTCGCAGTTGAAACGCCAAGTCTTTTATTGCTTCGGCAGGGTAGAACCCCTTGACGAAAAAAACAGTAACGCCGTTGATTTCTTTCTTATTTTCGATGACTGATTTTTTTAAGGCCAATGTTTTTTCCTTCATATATTCTTCGGCTTGTCTCTTCAAATCAGCATTTTCTTCAAAAAATCTTTGTATCGCTTGCACTAAATTCGGGGTATTATTAAACATGGCTCTCATTTCACGAATCATATCTTGTTGTGCATAGAAAAACTTTTCGCAATTTTCGGCAGTGATGGCTTCGATACGACGTATACCTGCTGCAATGGAGCTTTCTCCAATGATGCGGAAACTTCCGATACAGCCGGTCGATGCAATATGTGTTCCCCCGCAAAGTTCGATTGAGGATCCGAAGCGTACAACGCGTACATCGTCTCCGTATTTTTCTCCGAACAGAGCCATTGCTCCCATTGCTTTTGCTTCTGCGACAGGGACATGGCGATGTTCATCCAATGAAATATTTTCCCTTATTCTGGCGGTTACCAGTTTTTCCACTTCACGTATTTCTTCTTCTGTGATTTTTTGAAAGTGAGAGAAGTCGAAACGAAGCGAATCGGGTGATACATAAGATCCTTTTTGTTCGACATGTGTTCCCAGGACTTCGCGTAAAGCCTCGTGTAGCAGGTGAGTAGCGGTGTGATTGCATTCTGTCGCTTTGCGTTTTTCTTCATTTACCTGTGCAATAAAAACTTCCGTAACATCGGCAGGCAAAGTTTTTGTAAGGTGGACAGCCAGGTTGTTTTCCCTTTTGGTGTCGAAAATTTCGATCCTTTTCTGAGAATTTATTGAGACAAGGATTCCGCAATCGCCTACCTGACCTCCCATTTCTGCGTAAAAAGGAGTTTTGTCTAAAACGAGGTGATAAAATTCCTGATTTTTTTGTTTCACTTTCCGGTAACGAAGAATCTGCGCTTCGCATTCGACCAAGTCATATCCTACAAATTCGGTATCGCCTTCTTTGACAGTCATCCAGTCTCCGGTTTCTATCACAGCTGCATTGCGGGCGCGGTCTTTTTGTTTTTGCATTTCAGCATCAAATCCGGCTTTATCAACTTCCATATTGTTTTCACGAAGAATCAATTCTGTCAAATCAAGCGGAAATCCGTAAGTGTCATACAATGTAAAAGCATTAGCTCCGTCAATAGTGTTCTTAGCTTTAGATTTCGTTTCTTCCATCACTTTGTCTAATAGCTTGATACCGGTTTCCAAAGTACGTAAAAATGAATCTTCTTCTTCTTTGATCACTTTCTCTACCAGATTCTGTTGTGCTTGCAACTCCGGGTAAGCGTCTCCCATCGAGTCGATCAGAGCAGGTAGCAATTTGTACATAAACGCTTGTTTTTGTCCTAAAAAAGTATATCCGTAACGAACTGCCCGGCGAAGGATACGGCGGATCACATATCCGGCTTTAGCGTTGGACGGTAATTGTCCGTCTGTAATGGAGAAAGAAATCGTGCGGATATGGTCGGCGATAACACGCATAGCGATATCTTTTTTTGCATCTTGTCCGTATACATTATTGGTGATTCCGGCGATGGATTGAATAATCGGTTGAAAGACATCAGTGTCGTAGTTGGATGTTGTCCCTTGTATGGCCATACACAGGCGTTCGAATCCCATTCCGGTGTCGATTACTTTTGCCGGAAGTCCTTCGAGTGAGCCGTCTGCTTTGCGGTTGAATTGCATAAACACCAGATTCCAGATTTCAATCACCTGCGGATGATCGTGGTTAACCAATGTCGCTCCGGGAACTTTAGACCGTTCTTCTTCCGGGCGCAAATCGACATGGATTTCAGAACAAGGACCGCATGGACCGGTATCGCCCATCTCCCAGAAATTGTCTTTTTTGTTTCCATTGATGATTCTGTCTTGCGGTAGGTATTTTTCCCAATATCCGGCAGCTTCGTCATCACGTTCCAATCCATCCTGGGGACTGCCTTCGAAAACGGTTACGTATAAACGGTTCTTGTCGATTTTCAATACGTCGACCAGGTATTCCCAAGCCCATTCGATGGCTTCTTTTTTTAAATAATCTCCAAACGACCAGTTTCCCAGCATTTCAAACATGGTATGATGGTAAGTATCATGTCCCACCTCTTCCAGGTCATTGTGTTTTCCGCTCACACGGAGACATTTCTGAGAGTCGGCGATGCGTGGATATTTGATGGGAGTATTCCCTAAAATAATGTCTTTGAATTGATTCATTCCTGCGTTGGTGAACATCAATGTGGGATCTCCTTTGACGACCATTGGAGCTGACGGAACAATTTTATGATTCTTTGATTCGAAAAAATCTTGTTAGGATTGACGAATTTGGCGAGCGCCGATTTTCAATTCTTTAGTAGGCATATTTAATTTAGAATTTAGAAAAAAGAATTTGCAAAAATAAGCCAAATAAATTACTTTTGCTGCAATCTGTCTTAAAAAGATTTATCTGTATTAGATTGTTGATATGCGTAAGATATTT
>JAVBSK010000059.1:0-7593 GCA_031556755.1 Bacteroidales bacterium
ATCCTTCGCAGGAACGTTCTTCGGGAGAGAGTTCCAATAAGTCTTTTCCCTTGAAACTGACTTCTCCATCGTTCACTTCGAAAGAGGGATTTCCTACCAATACGGCAGACAAGGTGCTTTTCCCGGAACCGTTCGGTCCCATAATTGCATGAATTTCACCCGCATTCACTTGCAGGTCTATTCCTTTTAATATTTCTTTTCCGTCAACAGACGCATGTAAATTTTTTATACTTAGCATAATATTATTTACCATAGAGGCATGGAGAACATGGAGTTACTTTTTATTCGGATAACATAGCATAATAACTTTGTAACAAAAGTTCTTCTTCCCTCTTTCATTAAATTTGAACAATTAAAATTAAACAAAAATCCCTTAGGCTTTTGTGATAATTTAAGATAAGTAAGTAATTGTGCTTCGTGAACCGGTAAAATATCTTGTATGGACTTTAGTTCTACGATAATCAAATTATTAACTAAAATATCTAATCTTAAATCTAAACTTTTTCCTTTATGTGTTTAACTACCCCACAGAACCTTCCAACGAAATCTGCAATAACTTTTGCGCTTCTACTGCGAATTCCATAGGTAGTTTATTCAGCACTTCTTTGGCATAACCATTGACAATTAAACCTACGGCGTCTTCCGTGGGAATACCTCGTTGATTACAATAAAATATCTGGTCTTCACTGATTTTAGACGTACTTGCTTCATGTTCCACAATGGCCGTTTCGTTTTGAATATCCATATAAGGAAATGTATGCGCTCCGCAGTGGTCGCTCAACAAAAGGCTATCGCACTGGGAATGGTTACGTGCATTTTCTGCGCCTTTCATCACACGGACGAGTCCGCGGTAGCTGTTTTGACTTGATCCGGCAGAAATACCTTTGGAAACAATACGGCTTTTGGTGTTTTTACCAATATGAATCATTTTTGTTCCGGTATCGGCTTGTTGATGATTGTTTGTTACGGCAACTGAATAAAATTCTCCGATGGAATTGTCACCGGAAAGAATACAACTCGGATATTTCCAGGTGATGGCAGAACCTGTTTCTACCTGCGTCCATGAAATTTTGGAGTTATTCCCTTTACAAATCCCTCGTTTCGTAACAAAATTATAAATCCCGCCTTTTCCTGTTTTGTCTCCAGGATACCAGTTTTGGACGGTGGAATATTTGACTTCGGCATTTTCAAGAGCGATGATTTCGACAATGGCGGCATGTAATTGATTTTCGTCTCGCATCGGCGCCGTACAACCCTCCAGATAACTGACATAGGAGTCTTCATCAGCGACAATCAAGGTTCTTTCAAATTGTCCGGTATTCATGGCGTTGATGCGGAAGTAAGTTGAGAGTTCCATTGGACAACGTACGCCTTTGGGAATATACACGAAAGAGCCATCGCTGAATACGGCGGAATTAAGTGTTGCAAAGAAATTGTCGCGATAGGGGACTACCGATCCCAGATACTTTTTCACCAGGTCGGGATGATGCTGTACCGCTTCGCTGAACGAACAAAAGATAATTCCTTTTTCAGCTAAGTTATCTTTAAAAGTCGTTTTGACGGAGACGCTATCCATTACGGCATCGACAGCCATTCCCGAAAGAATCTTCTGTTCTTCGAGAGGTATTCCGAGTTTATCGAATGTTTTCAGCAATTCAGGGTCTACCTCGTCTAAGTTCTTCGGTCCCTCTTTTTTCTTGGGCGCCGCGTAATAAATAATCTCCTGATAATCGATTTCAGGAACATTCAGGTGCGCCCAATGGGGCATTTCCATTGTCAGCCAATGACGGAAAGCTTTTAACCTGAATTCAAGCAACCATTCCGGTTCATTCTTTTTGGCCGATATCATCCGGATAATGTCTTCATTCAAGCCTTTCGGAACGTATTCCGTATCGACATTGGTAACAAATCCGTATTTATATTCTCCGGAAGTCAGGTCGTTTAATATATCGTTTGTATTGTCTTGCATATTTTTCTTATTAGAAACAAAATTTCATCCTTTCGGTTCAAAAGGGCATAAAATGCTTTATTAATCAAAAGGTATATATTTTGTTTGCGCAAAGTTACGATATTAAGTCGAAAAAATGAAGAAGAGAAAGTCTTACTCGCTACTGTCCTGTAAAAATATAAGATAAAATCCAGCACTTAATCAATAAATACTTTAACGATTGTTAACTATTTAATGATTTAAGTATATCATAACAATTAGTTTATAGTAATGGATATTTTCTCCAATAAAAATTAAAACCGCCACAAAGAAGTTTTATCCATGTGACGGTTTTTAATCTAAAAGTGATATGTTGTCTGATTATTTTTTGATAATGATTTTCTTAGTTACCGGGATATTATCCTCTGTAAAAATCCGAACGAAATAGAATCCGTCAGACAAATGAGAAATATTCATTTTTTCAACAAATCCTTCATTATTCAAAACACAAACTCCTGATTGATTGTAGATTTTTACGCTCTCTATTCTTGTTTCCGACAGGATAAATAACTCTTGTTTGGCCGGATTGGGATAAAGAATAATTGCATTAGGCTTATCTTCAACAGGACTTTCAGGAATAGACGTTCCTCCGGAAATAGCTTCCACTGTGAAAACTCGTGTTGCCACAGTTTGTGAACCATCGATAGCTGTTACTCTTACAGTTACGGTTCCTCCTGTACTGTTGGATATTCCTTTCAATTGTCCGGTCTGATCAATTGTTGCCAGATGAGATCCGTCTTCAATACTCCAGATCACATTTTGATAAGTTGTATTCAATGGGAAGATTTCAGCATATAAATACAACGCTTGTTGATCCTGATTCAGTACCGGATCGGATTCCACACACATAATATTCAAGTTGTTCATGTAAACTATTGTGCGGGCATCACCACTATACACGACATTGGAACGACCGGAATCATCTTCGTTTGTAGCTTTCAATCCCGAATAACGAAGCTGCAGAGAAGGAATATATTCTAACGCATAATAAGGTTCACTTGCATTAGCAATATCAGAATACGATAATTGCATTCCGGAAATTTCAGTTAACAGTTTTAATGTTTCGGGCGTAGATCCGCGCATGATGCGATAGGTAGCAATTTCACGTCCTTTATAAGGCGTCCAAATCAGGTTCCATTGTCCATCCGTCATTCCTTTATTGATTGTCAGATGAAGCGTTTGATGGATCTCGCTTTTCGAACTGAGAATGCCGGAATTCAGAACGGCGGCAATCGCATAGCGTTCGCTCTTCACGGTTGAATAGGAAGACATATCAATAAACTGAGCCTGTGATGCCGTCACCCGTCCTATTTCACGGAAATCGTTCAGGTAGCTACCTTCTTTGTAAATAATGACTTCCGAACTATTAACCGGCAAGTTATTGATATCCCATGTTATGACATTCTTGTTACTTGCATTCGGGTAAATCAAAGAAATAACGGGAGGATTTAATTTTTCAACGACATTGAATCCTTTCTTGTACGTTTTTTCACAACCGTTTTGAGAAACAGTCAGTGTCAATTCGCGATAACGAATGCCACCTCCGGTAATCTTAAGGATGCCGGTTTTATTTCCCGGACGGGCATCGATCCAATGTTCTAAGAAGTTAGAAGAATTATTGGATAATTCCCAACGGAAAGTAGTATTCTGAGCAACTTCCGGCAAGGTGATCTCCATTTCTGTATCATAGAAAACATAATCAGGCAAACCGAAAGCAGCCGAATAATCAGGTAGTACTTTGATTTGAGCCGATGCTGTTTCACCCGCGATAGTCAGTGAAATATTTTTCACTCCGGCGGTATTCCATTTAATCTGATAAGGTCCCCAGCCCGAACCAGACACGATTTGTCCACCATCGAAATTCCAATCAACTTGTCCACTGCCTTGTGGTCCGTTATAAACGATTTCCACCGGTGAATCGAAGCAGGCGGTTGCCGGCGTTTTCACTTTTACGCTGTTTTCGATTTTCTTGGTGTATACGGCGGAGAATCCCGACATGCTATCCCACAAGTCGATGGCTTGCACCGAGATTTCCACTTCTCCTAACGGTAACGCTGATAACGGGATTTCGAAACGAGTGGCTTCTATGTAATAATGTCCCGGATTTCCACTAATCACATATTGTGGTTGAACGGAAGGTAAAGCGGCCATTTGGGCATTTCCTCCGTTCAATGGAGAAATGATATAACTGTTGGCTCCGGTCGCTCCTTTTTTCTTAACTGAAAGATTGTAACGCATTTGTGTGGCAGGCGTTTCTTTGTCTATAGCATCATCCCATTCAATGATTAAACTGTTTTCTGTTTGAGTGGCAACAACTCCTGCCGGCGCTTGCGGGCGAGTGTTAGCTATATTGATTTGAACTTTTGCCAATACATTATATGTTGTCTCATTATCTATATATGTAGAAGTAATACCGAAAATAGGGTCTGGAATGCCATCTCCGTCCAAGTCAACAATTATATTTTTTCCCAATTTGCCAAGATAATTGCTTTCTTCGTTTCCAATAAATCCTTGACGGAACACGCCATTTCCATTATTGTAAATAGCGTATGGAGCATTGTTGTCTGTTCCGGTAAAGTTAACAAACTTGTCGGCAGCAGAAACCAATACATCCAAATAACCGTTGTTATCCAAATCCGTGATTTTGATGTCCAGGTTATTCTGGTAAAAAACAGGTCTATTCATTACGTCCAATGTGCTTAGCGACACATTGTCGTTGAGCAGAATATCCCAGGCTTTTACAAAGCGCTCGTTGTTTTCGTTGCGCATGATATGGATTACCTTTTCATTTTTGAAAAAGAGGAGGTCGATATATCCGTCATTGTCGAAATCGGCAAGGATCGGCCAAAAGGAGCTGTTTGGAAAAACGATCGCTTGTTCGAATGGAATTTCATCCAACCGGAAATTCATATTACCTTCGTTTACAGCCACAACCAAACTGTGATAATTTTTTATTTTGCTTGAACTACTTGTTTTAAACGTATATCTATCAAATAGCCCGTCTTTATTCCAATCCATTTCCTTGAAAACATCTACAAAATAAGGATAACTCAATGAATAATCAAGGTTATAGGTGTCAAAAACACCATTCCCTTTATTCATAAGAATACGCTCGTCTCCTGCCAATGATTCTAATTTTCCGTCATTATTCAGATCAACCATATTAAATGTAAGGGTGGTTTCTGTTTGCAAAGAAAGGTCGTTTTTGGTAAAGTTATCATTCAAATCATTTTTCAGGTATCCATAGCTATATGTTCCGGTATGGGTGATGTCTGTGGCATAAAATAGGTCTGCCACTCCATCCATATCCCAATCCAACCATTTAGCCATGCCGTAATAAGGCTTAAAGCTTGTATTAAAACCCTTCATCAGTTTGGAGAATTTACCCGTACCATTATTTTTATACAATCCATCTTCGAAGGTTACAACATCTTGTTTGCCATCCATATTCCAGTCGGCAAAAACGCCGGAAAAGATGTTACTTAAGGTGTGATTATAGTTGTATTCTGTGCCGGACATTGGTTCTAAGAACCCGATTCGATTATCCAATACCGTAATGCTTTCTTCTGTTTTTTCGGTAAGCGAACCATCAGGTAATTCTATTTGCAAAGCAAGCGTTTTTGTTCCGCCCTGATTCCATGTCATATGCAATTCACCCGGTTGGGAAGTTGAAAGTTTACTTGCTCCATCGAGTGTCCACTGATAATCGTATCCGGGGATTTCGGAATAAAAGACTTTCAATGTATCAACAAAAGTCAATGTGTTTTTGCTGACAGTAAAACTACTTGCTGCAAAATTGTGAGTAAATGAAACTTCGTCCGACCACGCCGAACCTGTATGTTGCGGATCGACCACTTGTAAGGAAACATAATAAGTACCCGGTAACCAGGTGCGGGAATCGAATGATTTGGAAAGATTATATCCGGCGTTACCTTCATGGAAATTACGGCGTTTTCCGTCGGTATTGGCATGCGCATAAACAATGTCGCCTTTGCCGGAAGCCGTACCGATACGTAATGCATACGTTAAATCGCAGGCCGAGCTTTGAGTATCGCTTCCTTTAGTCCAGTTGATTTGTAATTTTCCCGTTCCTGCATCGAATAATACAGAGGGTTTGGCCGGTTTGTTTGGCGCCGTATTCCGGTTGGATGATGACATTTTGTGCAGATAAGCATCATTAGCAAGCCACACTTCCATATATCCATCGTTGTCAACATCTTCTACATTCAATCCGAAATCCAAATCTTCGCTTGTAATAACTGTACCATTATTTATATAATTTTCATTCGCCCGGTATAACTTTTCGATAGTATTGAAAGTAAAACCGGTTTTTCCTTTGCGTACATAAATATCTATTTCTTTTCCGCTATAATAGTTTTCATCGGTTATATCTGCCAGCAGTACATCATAAAATCCGTCATTATCTGTATCCTGACAGCCTGCAATCGCCCATTTGCCGGGAATCGCGTCTTCCGATACGGTAAAATTTCCCTTTCCGTCATTTTTACAAGAGAACAGGAAATATCCCATCTTATTTTTAATGTAGCTTGATGTGACAAGGATATCCACATCGCCATCCCGGTCGAAATCATAACAATATACGTTTTTATCTACTGTTATGTCGCTTATTAAAACTTGCTCTTTATATTCATTATTCCCTTGATAAATCAATGTTTTCACCTTATTGTTGGCAGCGTCGACAATGATATAGTCGATCATGCAGTCATTATTCAAATCTTTGGCAACGATTTGATTGCCAACACCGGTAATAATGTATTTTTCAGGATGATTAGTTCCGTAAAATACCATTCCTGTTTCAATACTCAGTAAGTCGGGAGTTCCATCACCATTTATATCCATACATACGTCGGGCCGTTGGATTTTGGGTAATTCAAAGTTGTCATGAGAAAGAGAAACTCCTGAAAAACGAATGCTTCCTCCCCGGGGAGGTAGTTTCCCTGACTGATTGGCTGCATTGGTTTCCACCCAGGCTGTCGGGTCAAAATTGCTGTAATATTCGTCGAATGTGAGTGTCTGTAGAAATTTCCGAAGGAAAGATCCGTTAGATTGTTGAGTTAACGTATAATTGTATTTGTTGTCTATGTTTTCGAATAAATCGATTTTACCATCTGCGTTGATGTCGGCATTACGGCATAGCAAGGCTTGGATTTTTTTGTAACTTCCGTCATGCCAGCTCAATAGCAGACTGTCTTTTTTACCCCAAGATTGAGTATCATTGCTTTTTAATCCGATATCGGGAATCCCGTCGCGGTTTACATCTTCAATAACAAATTGCCCATAACCATCAAGGTTTCCATCGAATAATAAATCCCATTGTTCAAAATTGTTGGAAAGTCCTTTAAAAGAATATATACCAATTTTGTTATCGGTAATTTTACCGCTGTTGATAAAGTCCTTTTTTCCATTCCCGGTGAAGTCGTAAAAATAAGACGATGGAGGCAAAGGAGATTGTACAACCTGTGCGTTGATTTGCATTGTCCCTATCCCCAGAGCAAATGTCCAGAGAAAGAAAATTCGAATAAAGTAAATGTTGTTCATGTTCTTCAGTATTTAAAAATTTTAATTTTCAAATGTATCTGAAAAAC
>JAVBSK010000400.1:0-7949 GCA_031556755.1 Bacteroidales bacterium
GAATTACGAATATGCCAATGAATAGGAGGTTAAGAACCAGGAACTAAAAGTTTATATCTAACTTTCAATTGTCAATTCCAATCCATCGTAGGGAAGAGTTATATTTTCCGGTAGTAATTTTTCCATTTCGGCATGTAATCCGAAATGATGGCTCATGTGGATGAGATAGGTTTTCCTGGCGTTGATGATTCGAGTATAGTTCAACGCACTCTCGACCGTTTGATGGGAAATATGTTCCTGTGGGCGCAAGGCGTTCATTATCAGAACGTCCAATCCTTTGAGTTTTTCGAACTCTCCTTCAGGAATATATTTCAGGTCTGTCAGGTATGCCATATTGTTGATGCGGTAACCCAATATAGGTAGATTACCATGTAATAAACGGATGGGGCTGATTGCGATCTCCTCGACCAGAAAATTCTTATCAGGGTCGATGGAATGCAATTCCAGGTTGGGAACGCCAGGGTATTTATTTTCCCTGAATACATATGGGATGCGTTGCCGGATAGCATCCGCGACAAATTCTTCCGCATACAAGTGCACGGGGGCATGTTTGCAAAAGGGACGTAGATCGTCGATCCCTCCGACATGATCATAATGTTCGTGAGTAATCAAGACACCATCCAGACGCTCTATGCCGGTTTCCAGGATCTGCATCCTGAAATCGGGTCCGCAGTCGATCAATATATTACGTCCGTTTATTTGAATCAATGCGGATGCTCTCATTCTCCGGTCCCTTGGGTCGGAAGATGTGCAAACATTACATTTACAGGCGATTTCCGGATTTCCGGTAGAGGTGCCTGTTCCTAAAAATCTTATCTTCATCGTCTTTTTTAGATAAATGACCGGCGATTTATCGGATGGTCAGATATAATTAACTTCCCGGTGTAATTCAATCCTGAATTTTTGGAATACAATATCTTGCACCTGTTTAGCCAGGGAAGCGATGTCGTTTGCCGTTGCTCCGCCTTTGTTGACAATAACCAAAGGTTGTTTTTCGTGTATGGCGGCATTGCCAAAGCAATGACCTTTCAGTCCGCACTGGTCGATCAACCAGGCGGCGGGAATTTTCACGACTTCTTCGTTTACGGGGAAGTGGGGTATTTGAGGATATTTTGCTTTCAAACCTTCATAATGTTCCATGCAGATGTATGGATTCATAAAAAAACTACCAGCATTTCCCATCTTTTTAGGATCCGGTAATTTGTTTTCCCGGATATATATCACAGCCTTCCGGATGGCTGAAAGAGATATTTCCTGACCGGATAGAATTTCTTTCAGATTGCCGTAATTTAATTTATAATCGGGATGTTTCGATAGTTTGAATATGACATGCGTGATGAAATATTTTCCTTTAAAATCATTTTCTTTGAAAATACTTTTACGATAAGAAAACCTGCATTCTTCCTTGTTGAAAATTCGCTTTTCTCCCGATTCTACATGATAAGCATGAACTTCTGAGATAGTTTCACATGCTTCAACGCCATAAGCGCCGATATTTTGTACGGTGGAAGCTCCCACCTCTCCCGGGATCAGCGATAGATTCTCAATTCCATGCCATTGTTTCTGAACACAATAAGCGACAAAATCATCCCAATTCACTCCGGCTCCCGATTTGACGCTTACCGTATGTTCGTCTTCATCGATAACCTCAATTCCTCGGATCAGGGAATGTACGATTACTCCGGGAAAGTCGTCCAGGAAAAGCAGATTGCTGCCTTCTCCAATATGTAAAAAAGGCAGAGAGAAAAAATATTCATCCGAAAGCAGTTTCTGTAAATCCGTTTCATTTTCGTATTCCACGAACCAACGGGTTTTTACGTCCATTCCGAATGTGTTGTGTTTTAATAACGAATAGTTTTCAGAGATTTTCATACTTACATCATTTGTTCTTAAAAGTCGTATCAGGTTTGGAAGGAAATATATTCAGGAACCGGAGACAGACTCTTCTTTTTAAACCGAACAAAGGTAAAATAAATTTTCTACAGAAAAACAGGTTGGCGAAATTATAAAAAATTCATACCTTTGCGCCTGTTTTAAAAAATTGAATAAAAGTACTCCAAAGAAATATGAGCAAAAAATTTGCCGAATACAATCGATTTGATTTATCGGAAGTTAATAAGGAAATACTAAAACGTTGGGACGAAAAAGATGTATTCCGGAGCGGACTGAAGATGAGGGAAAATGCACCGTCATTTGTCTTCTACGAAGGGCCTCCTTCCGCGAATGGGATGCCGGGGATTCATCATGTGATCGCCCGTTCCATCAAAGATATTTTTTGCCGTTACAAAACGATGAAAGGCTATCTGGTAGAACGGAAAGCCGGATGGGATACGCACGGACTTCCCGTAGAACTCGGTGTGGAGAAAGCATTGGGAATTACCAAAGAAGATATTGGTAAAACCATTTCTGTCGCCGAATATAATGCCGCTTGTCGTAAAGATGTAATGAAATATACCAAAGAATGGGAAGACCTGACCCGCAAAATGGGATATTGGGTAGATATGGACAATCCCTATATCACTTATGACAATCGTTATATAGAAACACTTTGGTTTTTGCTCAAAGAATTGTACAATAAAGGTTTACTTTACAAAGGTTATACGATTCAGCCGTATTCTCCCGCTGCGGGAACCGGCTTGAGTACACATGAATTGAATCAACCCGGCTGTTACCGGGACGTGAAAGACACGACTTGCGTGGCGCAGTTCAAGATCAAGCATCCTAAACCGGAAATGTCTCAATTCGGAGAAGCCTATTTCCTCGCATGGACAACAACACCCTGGACATTGCCTTCCAATACCGCACTTTGCGTCGGCGCCAATATTGATTATGCAACCGTTCAATCATATAATCCTTATACGGGTAAACCGATGACGGCTATCCTTGCCAAAGAATTGATTTTTAAACATTTCAATGAAAAGGCATTGGAATTGAACCTGGAAGATTATAAATCCGGAGACAAACTGGTTCCTTTCAGGATAACTTCCGTATGCAAAGGTGCTGACCTGACGGGAATGGAATACGAACAACTGATTCCCTGGGTTAATCCGGGTGAAGGCGCTTTCCGTGTCATTACGGGAGACTTTGTGACTACTGAAGACGGAACGGGTATCGTACATATCGCACCTACATTCGGAGCCGATGACGATCGTGTGGCTAAGGCCAACGGCGTACCTCCGCTGATGTTGACGGATAAGGACGGAAACCGTCGTCCGATGGTTGATTTGACCGGAAAATTCTTCAATGTAGAAGACTTAGACATCGATTTTATTAAAAACAGTGTTGCTGTTGAATTATATAAGGAATATGCAGGCCGTTTTGTCAAAAACGCCTATGATTCCCGGTTGACGGAAAATGATCCGACACTGGATATCGATATTTGTGTGATGCTGAAACAACAAAATCTGGCGTTCAAAATAGAAAAACATTTGCATAATTATCCACATTGCTGGAGAACAGATAAACCGGTTTTGTATTATCCCCTGGACAGTTGGTTTATTCGTACGACTGCTTGTCGTGAAAGGATGATTGAATTGAACGATTCAATCAACTGGAAACCTCAATCCACCGGTTCTGGCCGCTTTGGCAAATGGCTTGAAAACCTGCAGGACTGGAACCTGAGCCGAAGCCGTTATTGGGGAACCCCGCTCCCGATCTGGAGAACGGAAGACGGATCAGAAGAAAAATGCATCGGATCTGTTGCTGAATTGTTCGAAGAAATGCGGAAAGCCGTAGAAGTCGGAGTAATGGACAAATTGCCCGAAAAATTTGAAACTGCCGATTATGATCTGATCGACATGCATAGACCTTTTGTTGATAATATCCTGTTGGTATCCGATTCAGGTAAACCGATGAAAAGAGAAACTGATTTGATCGACGTTTGGTTCGATTCGGGGGCGATGCCTTATGCACAAATTCATTATCCTTTTTCAGGCGACTTGAAAGGCGCTTTCCCGGCTGATTTTATTGCGGAGGGAGTCGACCAGACAAGAGGATGGTTCTTTACGCTTCATGCCATTGCCACCATGATTTTTGATAGTGTTTCGTTCAGGACTGTGGTTTCCAACGGTTTGGTGTTGGATAAAAATGGAAATAAAATGTCGAAACGTTTGGGGAATGCCGTCGATCCGTTCGAAACCATTGAAAAATATGGCTCTGATCCCTTGCGTTGGTATATGATTACCAATGCTTCTCCCTGGGATAACCTCAAATTTGATGTGGAGGGAATTGAAGAAGCCCGTCGTAAATTCTTCGGTACGCTTTACAATACCTATTCTTTCTTTGCTTTATATGCCAATGTCGACGGGTTCGAATACAAAGAAAAAGATGTTCCTTTCAATGAACGTCCTGAAATCGATCGCTGGATTTTATCCCTGTTGAATACCTTGATCAAAGAAGCCGATGAGCATTACGCTGCTTACGAGCCAACTCGTGCCGGACGTGCTATCAACGATTTTGTCAATGATCATTTGAGTAACTGGTATGTGCGCCTCAATCGCAAAAGATTCTGGGGTGGAGAAATGACTACTGATAAATTGTCTGCATATCAAACTTTATATACTTCTCTGATAACCGTGGCTAAATTAATGGCTCCGATAGCGCCGTTCTATTCCGATAAATTATTTCTGGATTTAATAGCGCCCCTGAATGTTCAGAAAGGGACTTCTGGTGTTGCTGATTCGTCAGTTCATCTGTCAGACTTTCCGGTTTGTAATAAATTACTGATTAATAAAAATCTGGAAGAACGGATGCAGATTGCCCAAAGCATTTCGTCGCTGGTGTTAGCGTTGCGCCGCAAGGTGAATATCAAAGTTCGTCAACCACTTTCCTGTATCATGGTTCCCGTATCGGATGCACATCAGAAAATGGCGATTGAAGCTGTGCATAACCTGATTTTGAATGAAGTAAATGTCAAAGAAATCAAATATGTAGATAATGCAGACGGGATTCTGATCAAGCGGATCAAGCCGGATTTCAAGAAATTAGGCCCGCGTTACGGTAAGATTATGAAAGACCTTGCTGCGGAAATCGCCCGGATGAGTCAGAAAGATATTTTGTTGTTGGAACAGACCGGACGATTTGATTTACCGGTTGGAAATGATACGGCTGAAATCACGGTTGATGATGTGGAAATTATTTCTGAAGATATTCCGGGATGGTTGGTCGCCAATGAAGGTAAACTGACGGTTGCTTTGGATATTACCGTGACCGATGAACTTCGAAAAGAAGGTATCGCCCGTGAACTGGTAAACAGGATTCAGAATATGCGTAAGACCAGTGGGTATGAGATTACAGACAAAATTAATGTGACAATTCAACCCGATGAGCGAACCAATGAAGCCATTACGGAGTTTAATGCTTATATAGCGAACCAAATATTGGCTAATAGTGTTATTATATCCAATCTGAATGAGGGGACAGAACTCGATTTCGATGAATTTAAGTTGCTGGTAAAAGTGGAAAAAATATAATTTCCTGACAGAATGTATATTTGACGGCTTGAAAAATTGGGATATTTAAAATATTTATTACATTTGAACGAATTATAAATACAACAATAACCGCTAAAACTCATAAGATCATGAGCGAAAAAACAAGATATTCGGATGCCGAATTGGAAGAATTCCGCACCATTATAATGGAAAAATTAGAAGCAGCGAGAAGAGATTATGACTTGCTGAAAGCTACATTGATGAACGCAGATGGAAATGATGTGACGGATACTTCTCCTACATTCAAAGTGTTGGAAGAAGGAGCAGCTACCCTTTCCAAAGAGGAAGCCGGACGATTGGCTCAGCGACAAATGAAGTTTATACAAAGTTTACAAGCCGCTTTAGTCCGTATTGAAAACAGAACCTATGGCATTTGCCGTGAAACAGGAAAATTGATTCCGAAAGAGAGATTACGCGCTGTTCCGCATGCAACATTGAGTATCGAAGCTAAAATGAATAAAAAATAGTAGGCAAGGTCAATGAGTTAACAAGTCAAAAAACTCGTTAACTCGTTAACTCGTCAACTCGTTAACTCGTTAACTGTATAGATGAAACTCTCTAAAGGATTTTGGGCTGTTGCCGTTATTTTGTTGGTACTGATTGCCGATCAGGTGCTGAAGATTTGGGTGAAAACTCAGATGGTATTGCATGAAAGCATTTACATTACCGATTGGTTTCAGATTTATTTCACAGAAAATCCCGGAATGGCGTTTGGAATTGAAGTGATTGGGAAATTATTCCTTTCTATCTTCCGGATTATAGCTTCTTGTTTTATTGCATTTTATTTGTTCAAACTGGTAAAAAAGAATTTTTCCACGGGTTATATTGTCTGTATTGCATTGATATTTGCCGGAGCTGTCGGAAATATCATCGATTGTATTTTCTACGGAGTCATATTCGACTCCAGTTACGGGCAGTTGGCAACCTTGTTTCCTCCGGAAGGCGGATATTCTACCTGGTTGCATGGAAAAGTCGTTGATATGTTCTATTTTCCCATTATTAAAACGACATGGCCGGCATGGATGCCTTTTTGTGGCGGTGAAAAATTCATCTTTTTCAGTCCGATTTTCAATATCGCCGATTCAGCCATCAGCGTGGGAATCGGAATCCTATTGTTATTTTACAGGAAAACTTTGTCCAAGGCTTTCTAATTCATTTTTGATGAAATATCTTATATCTGCTTTTTTTATCCTGTTCATGATAAGTTGTGGAAAACCCTCTTGGGTGCTTTCTGAAAAACAGATGGAGGATGTTTTGTTTGATGTGCATATCGCAGAATCCGTTATCAGTGAAAATTATCAGGAATTCAAAACGGATGAAGAAAAACAGAAACTTTTTGAAAGTATATACAACCGGCATGGAATAACCAGGGCGGAGTTGGATACCTCCCTTTTCTGGTATGGAAGACACCTGGATAAACTGGATAAGATATATCAAAGACTGGAAGAAAGATATACAGTTGAATCTGGTACCCTTTCCGCCCGGATTGAAAGAGAAGCGAAGTTAAAAGAAATGCCGGATCTTAATTATGCCTGCTTCTGGGAAGATCAACCGGTGCATCTGCTCTCTTCCTACAGTTCGAATGAAAATAAACTGAGATTAAATCTGGATACTGTAGAACTGTTCAATGGAAAAAAATATAAATTGACATACAATCTCTTAGGAGTTTCGGATTCGATTGTTGCGCCTACAGTCACGCTCAGTGCGAAATGGCAGGACTCCACCATCTATTTGAATAAGGAAACCAACTATGAAAATGGATTGTGCGCCATCTATTTCTCCGTCGGAGATTCTGCAATTTTAACTTACCGACTTTCCGCTTTAATACGTGTTCCCGTCAATTATGAGTATCATCCGGTGACCATCTACGGAATAAAATTATACAGGGATACTCTCTCAAACGAAGTTCCGATCTCTCCATCTTTCCCTTTGAAAAGAATCGAAATAAACAAGTGAAAGTTGTAGTACCATAATAAAATCCTACTTTTGTACGGTAATATTATAACGTCAAACTGAAAAATATTCCAAATCATGAAACTATTACTGTTAAGCAATTCTACCAATCCTGGAGAAGCGTATCTGGATTGGCCTAAATTCGAGATGCAGAAGTTTATGGGTGAAAAGCCCATGACCGGATTATTTATTCCTTATGCCGCCGTTACTTTTTCTTACGAGGAGTATGAATCGAAAGTTGAAGACCGTTTTTCGGAAATAGGACATCATGTTGTCGGAATACAACATTTCTCAGATCCCCGAAAAGCTGTTGAAGACGCGGAATTGATTGTGGTCGGTGGAGGAAATACCTGGAAACTCGTACAACAACTCTACTCCAATCAGTTGATGGAACCTATACGAAAAAAAATATTGTCAGGAACTCCTTTCATCGGATGGAGTGCAGGAAGCAATATTGCTTGTCCGACATTGCGTACGACGAACGATATGCCGATCATAGATCCG
>JAVBSK010000407.1:0-3210 GCA_031556755.1 Bacteroidales bacterium
TTGGATTGATAATCCGGCGGAATATATTTCGTTTTTGAATTGGTTGTATGATAACTTCTTGAATGAAACGCCCAGTCTTTTCAAGACATTTTCAACGAATGACTTCAAATCGAATACAGATGATTTTTGATCGGCATGTAACCATATGTTTGACAGATTATTGCCAGTAATCCATAGTCCCAGGTGAAATTCTTCTTTGATCCCGGAAAGGCTTTCTCCTTCTTTCATTTTGTCGGCATAAAACGAGTAGGTATTTCCGAATTCATAAAATTTCAAATCAGTATTTTTTCTGTTCCGGTTGTATTCGATGCTTTGTAATCCTCCGAATAACAGACTCTGACGCATTACGTCTAGTTCCGCACTCAACGGATTCTGCAATTTTACACATCGTGTAGCGGGAAATACTTCAGAATCGGTGTAATAAGCCGATGAGGTCAATGAATTATTTAGGATTTCATTGAATCCGCAACCTGAAAGTTGTTCGGAAATCAGATTTTGAAGTTTATAACTTTTGTCTGTTTCCGTTTCGTAAGACAAGTTCGATTTCAGGCTTTCTCCGATTTCAATGTTGTTATATCCGTAAATACGTAGTACATCTTCTATGACATCGACATCGCGCAATACGTCCACCCTGTATGTCGGAATACTTAATTCCAAGCCATTTTCGTTGTGTTCCAATATCTTGATGTCAAGACTTTCGAGTATGGAGGTCAGTGTGCTTTCAGGGATTTCCTTTCCGATCAAATCATTCACCTTTTTGAATGTCAGATTCACTGTTGCATTTTCGATGGGAACCGGATAAATATCCTGAACCTCACCGCAAATTTTTCCTCCTGCAATTTTTTTAATTAAAAGAGCGGTGCGCTTGAGTACGTATACGATATTATTGGGGTCCCAACCTCTTTCAAAACGGAATGAAGCGTCGGTATTCAATCCGTGACGGCGAGCGGTTTTACGTATCCAGGTCGGATGAAAATAAGCGGATTCAAGAAATATATCAGTAGTTTTTTCTGTAACCCCTGATTTTAATCCACCAAAAACACCACCGATACACATACCTTCTTCCGAGTTACAAATCATGAGGTCCCTGTTGCTGAGTTTTCTTTCTATACCATCCAGGGTAATAAATGAACTACCTTCTTCTAAAGTTTTGACATAAACTTTCTTTCCGTTGATTTCTTTCAGGTCGAAAGCATGTAAAGGCTGTCCGGTTTCATGCAGTACAAAATTCGTGATATCCACAATGTTATTGATGGGCCTTAAGCCGATAGCCGACAAACGGTTTTTCAGCCATTCAGGGCTTTCCGTTACGTGAACATCCTTGATGGTTACACCCGAATAACGAGGGCAGGCTTCCGTATTTTCGACAATAACTTCTACCCCAGGGGTTATATCATCGATTGTGAAAGCGTCCACTGAAGGCTTATTCAGAGTGACATTTTTTTCGTTTTGCTTCAAATAAGCAGCCAGGTCACGGGCTACTCCAAAATGAGAAGCGGCATCTATCCGGTTAGGAGTGATGTCTGTTTCCAGGATGAAATCGCTTTCAACTTTATAATAAACTTTAGCCGGAGTGCCTACAATCGTATCTTCCGGTAAAACGATGATCCCGTCGTGATTTGTTCCGATCCCGATTTCATCTTCAGCGCAAATCATTCCGTTCGATTCAACGCCTCTGATTTTGGATTTCTTGATTGTGAAACATTCTTCGCCTGAATATAATTTGGCGCCATTTACCGCGACTATAACTTTTTGACCGGTAGCCACGTTAGGAGCTCCGCAGACAATCTGCAGAATCTCTTCTTGTCCTACATCGACTGTTGTTATATGCAAATGGTCGGAATTCGGATGAAGTTCGCAGGTCAGTACTTTCCCAATGAAAAGGCCTTCAAGTCCACCTTTGATGGTTTCCGATTCTTCAACGCTTCCTGTTTCCAGTCCGATTGACGTCAAGGCATCTGCTGTTTCCTGAGGAGTTAAGTCTGTGTTGATATAGTCTTTGAGCCAATTGAATGAAATATTCATAGTAAAAAAATGTTTTCAAAATTTGCCGTCAAAAGTAATAAAATTATCCTAAAACAAGGGGATAATGTAAAGTAAATTGTCTGTTTAGATGATATATTCCAGTATTTGGATAAGTTAGCGTCACATTGTAAAATATCTTATATTTGCATCTTATTAATTTTAACGGACACAAATTCAGTTCAATGTTCTGGAACTAAACCTGATTTTTTTATCTTCAGGAAGTTCTCTCAAAAGAATTTTCGGACTTTTGATACAAGCTTCTTCTATGTGAATTTTAATACAAACAATTGTCAATATGAAACAGAGCATGTAAACGTCACAAGGTGATGATAATTTATTTATATGCAGCGTTCCATACACTTTAATAAAAAATATAAAATTATCGTATGAATAGAAAAGTATTTTATTTCCTTTTATGTCTACTGCCTGTATTTTCGGCAGAGGCTCAAGTTTCGTTTGGAGATGCTGAAAAGATGAATAACGGATGGAAATTTATCTTGAAAGATGAACCTAAAATTAAAGATTTGGATTTTGATGATTCCAAGTTAAAGACAGTTCAACTTCCTCATGATTGGTCGGTGGAAGGAATTTCAAGTTCGTCTTTGGCCAGTGCAACCGGTTATTTGCCTGGAGGAATTGCTTGGTACAGAAAGAGATTGAATGTAGATGAGGTAAGAGGAAAAGAAAAAACATATCTCTATTTCGAGGGTATTTATAACAGGAGTGAAGTGTATGTGAATGGGCAATCAGTGGGAAAAAGACCGAATGGTTATATTTCTTTTCTGTACGATATAACACCATATATAAAATATGGAGTCGATAATATCATTGCGGTCAGGGTCGATCACAGCCGTTCTGCGGATTCCCGTTGGTACACAGGTTCCGGTATATATCGGGATGTATATTTGATTCGTTCCAATCCTGTACACATTGATTGTTGGGGAGTATTTTGTTATGCGGATGTGATTGATAAGAAAAATGCGATCTTCAATGTCCGGATAGATATGAAAAATGAAGCGGTATCTGATGCCGCTGTGAAAGTGAAATTGAATTTGTTGAATCCGCAAGGTAAAAAGGTAGCGGAAACGTCCTACGACATGAAAATAAAAGCCTTCGGTGAGATCTCCTCATTGAAGACGCTGAAAGTAAAGAACCCTGTCTTATGGGGATTGAATCATCCCAATA
>JAVBSK010000132.1:0-5019 GCA_031556755.1 Bacteroidales bacterium
TGTGGGGATGAATGTCGCTTATATTTTCGGAGATATCAAACATGGGAGCCAGGTTTCTTTTATCGAACAATCAACCAATACTTTCCTGAAGAGCGATACGCTGAGGATGTCCGGATTTTTGTTTGATGTCGGTGTTCAGTATATTCATCCGTTGGAGAATAATCAACGGATTGTGTTAGGAGCCAAATATACTCCCCGGCTGAATCTCTCCGGAAGATATTCAGGACAGGAAATTACGTATAATTCGAGTTATATCCAGACTATAGAACCTTTGTCTGTTCCGGATAATTCATATGGTATGCCAGAAACTTATGGGGTAGGGTTTACTTACTCCAAGGGAACTAAATTGTTATTGGGCTTTGATTATACGTTTCAACAATGGGAAGATGTCAAGTTTCAGGGACAAACCAATTTCAATAATCGGAACAGGTTTAATCTCGGAGGGGAATTCACTCCCGATATGCGTAGCCGGAATTATTTCGACCGGGTAAGTTACAGATTGGGGGCTAATTATTCCAACTCTTATGTATCTCCATATTCCGTAGATGATCAAAGTTTTCATGAACTTCAGGCCTATACTCTGGTCTGCGGTCTCGGATTACCTTTGTCAAGGGGTAGATCTTCAATCAATCTTGCATTCGAGTATGCTGCTACTACTCCCAAGAGTAATATTACCGGATTGATCAATGAAAAATATCTCAAGATCACGGTAAGTTATACTTTCAATGAACTTTGGTTTTACCAACGAAAAGTTGAATAAATCTACTTTTGTTGATGGAAAAAACATCGCTGAAACATAGGATTGCAGTCGCTCTGGTTGTTTTGATTTGTTGTTTGTCAGTTGCCTGCTCGAAAGGAAAAAGTGTTTCTGATTTGGTTTCACTTGATTCCGGGGAGGTCCCGCTTGTCCACTCGGAGGATGTCTCCGCTTTGATTTCGGATTCTGGTGTAACCCGTTATCGATTGGTGGCTGATATTTGGGATGTGTATAACCGGGAACAGGATTCATATTGGCATTTTCCGAAGGGAATTTATGTGGAGAAATTTGATTCTTTGTTCAAAATAGAAGGAAGTATAGAATCTGACACCGCTTATTATTACGACAAAAAAACGTTATGGCGTTTGGTAGGCAATGTCCGGGTGGTTAATCTTCAACATGAAAAGTTTGAAACGGAAGAATTATTCTGGGACGAATCGAAAAGATTGATTTTCTCAGATAAGGATACTAAAATAGAACAAAAAGATAAAACAATTTATTGTAAAGGATTTGAATCTAACCAAACAATGACGGACTATGATATGTTCAAAGTGTATGCGATCCTGTATGTCGATGAGAAATCTCAACCAGATAGTTTAGGAATACAATGATTCTCAGTCTAATCTGTATATTATTGTCTCTATTGATGTCCGCTTTGTTTTCGGGAGCGGAAACTGCATTTTTATCTACGAATGTGTTGCTTTTCGAGTTGGAAAAAAAGAAATCGAAGCTTAAAAATCGCATATTCAGTCTCTATTTTAAATATCCGAATCTGTTTGTTACGTCCATGCAGATAGGAAAAATATTTGCATTGATTGTTTTTTGTCTACAGATAGTTTATTTGACGTCCGGTTGGTTCCCGGAACAGCTAAGTAAACCCTTGCTCTTTTTGTTTCAAACGCTTATCGCTGCTGTGTTGTTACTTTTAGGCGGAGAATTTCTGCCCAAGATGTTGTCTAAGATTTCTCCGGAGATATTATTGCCTCCTTTGGCGATTCCATTGTTCCCATTTTTTGTGTTGTTTTTTCCCTTTGCATTTATTTTATATTCTATAGCCGCTTTATTCCTTAAAATGCTGGGACTTAAAATATCATTGAAACATCCTCTGAAGAAGTTTGAGAAAGAAGATCTGAACTTATTTTTTCAGCCTCAGCATACGGAACGGGGTTTTTACGAAGAAGAGGTTGAACCGGAAGCGGAAGTCAAATACTTGCAGAATGCACTTGAATTTAAGAATGTTAAGTTGCGTAATTGCATTGTTCCGAGAACGGAAATAGTCGCTTTTGATATTCAAACTACAATAGAAGAATTGTTGTCTGCATTTATAGAAACAGGTCTCTCCAAGATACTGATATTCAAGGATGATATTGACAATATCATAGGATATATTCATTCTTCGGAGATGTTTGCGAAGCCACAGGACTGGACGAAGCATATCAATCCTATTTCTGTCGTGCCGGAAAATATGGCGGCGAAAAAGTTAATGAAAGTGATGTTGCAGGAAAAGAAAAACATTGCGGTAGTAGTGGATGAATTCGGTGGAACTTCAGGAGTTGTTACTTTAGAGGATTTTGTAGAAGAGATTTTTGGAGAAATAGAAGATGAACACGACACCAAGTCTCAGGTGATCCGGAAAATATCCGATTCCGTATATGTATTTTCAGGCAGGATTGAATTGGATAGGATCAATGAAGAATTTGGTTTGGAAATACCGGAATCAGAGGATTATGTTACTATTGCCGGATACATATTGAACCATATCAAAAAATTTCCTCAACGGCATGAATCGATTGTTATAGGAAAATATACATTCAAGATTCTCAAAGTTACAAATACAAAAATAGAGTTGGTGAGACTGATTGTGGCAGAGTAATTTAATTTTATTTGTAAAAATGCGATGGTTTTGTCAAAAATTTGTATCTTCGTGCGCAATTTTTAAACAAATAAACAAATCAAATATAAGAAAATGGCAACCTTAGAGAAAATTAGAAGCAAGGCTGGTCTACTCGTTGTAGTGGTCGGAGTTGCTTTGTTTGCTTTCATCATCGGAGATGGTTTGAGATCTGGTTCTACTTTTGTGAATCAAAGTAAAGAAACTGTTTTGAGTGTCAATGGAAAATCTGTTAAGATTCAAGAGTTTCAGAACAAAGTTTTGGAAATGGAAGAGGTTTATAAAATGCAATCGGGAAGTTCTTCTATTCCGGAAGACGTGCAAATTCAAATCAGGGAATCCGTTTTTGAATCTTTAGTCCGGGAAATGTTATTGGCTGAAGAGGCGTCAAAAGTGGGGTTTGCCGTAGGTAAAGATGAGTTAAGAGATCTGGTAATGGGAGAAAATATCTCTCCGATGATTCAACAAATGCCGATGTTTCGTAATCCGCAAACAGGAGCTTTTGACAGGAATGCTTTTATCAATTTCCTGCAAACGATAGAATCGGATGATGTAGCCAATCAATCTCCTCAGATGTATGAAGAAATCCAAAGAGCCAAGGCTTTTTGGTCTTTTTATGAAAAAACAATCAAACAACAAAAACTGGAGGAAAAATTCACTTCTTTAATTTCTAAAGCAGTTGTCCCTAATTCTTTGGAAGTTAAGGCTGCTTTTGAAGATGCAAAAGTAAATGTGGATATTGATTACGCAGCCCAGTTGTATTCTTCTATTGCAGACGACCAAGTGTCAGTGTCGGATGCTGAAATCCAGGAATTGTACAAAAAACGCAAAGAGCTTTTCAAGCAGGACGAAGCAATGTTGATTGATTATATTTCGGTTCAAATCCTTCCCAGTGAAGATGATTATAACAAGGCTAAAGAAATCCTGGAAAAAATTAAACCTGAATTCACAACTACAACTTCTGTTTCGGATATTGTGAACGATAATTCGGAAGTTCCTTATGCCAACATATTCAAGTCTTTATCTTCTTTGTCTCCGGAGAGCAAACGTTTTGCAGAAACAGCCAATCTCGGAGATGTAGAAGGTCCTTTCCTGGAAGGAAATACATATCACATGCTGAAAATGGTAGATAAAAAAGTTGATGTGGATTCTGTCAAAGTATATCAGATGACTATGCCTCAATTGGAAGAGGCTGCTTTGAAAAACCTTACAGATAGTTTGGCTAATGAGATCAATGGAGGAAAATCTTTTGCTGATGTAGCCAGGGCGGCTTCCAATGGACAATCTGATGGATTGATGGGATGGATGACCGAAGAAAGTTTGTTGAAATCTGCGGATGAAAATTTCAAAAATGAAGTGTTCAACGCTCCCTTGAATAAAGTTTCTGTAGTCAAATCTGCATATGGAACTCATCTTGTTCAGGTTACAGAGAGAACTGCTCCTGTGGCAAAATACAAATTGGCGGATATTCAAATTGAGGTGACTCCCAGTTCTGAGACGAACAGTAAATTATTTAATGATCTGACTCACTATGTGGCTACTAACAATACCATGGAATCTTTCAAATCGGAAGCTCAAAAAGCCGGATATCAATGTAATGTTGATGTACCGGTTGGTAAAAACGACCAGATGATCGGAACCGTGAAAGGGATTCGCCCGGTGGTTAAGTGGGCGTATGAAAAGGATAAAGGAGCTATTTCTGATGTATTTGAATGTCATGATAATTTCATGGTTGTGGCAGTGAAAGGACGTCAGGAAGAAGGATATCGTCCGGTATCAGCTGTTGCTGAAATCCTGAAAAGAGAATTGATTAACGATAAAAAAGCGGAAAAAATCATTGCCGAACTGAATACTAAAAAACAGGATTCGATTGCTGCTTATGCGGAAGTGATGGCTTCAACTGTTCAATCAGTTAAATACCTGAATTTTTCGACCAATCGGATTTCGGGTATGGGTTTTGAACCTATTATCTCTGCATATGCACCTTTAGCAGAGGTTGGTGAGATTTCCGCCCCTTTGAAAGGTAAAAATGCGGTCTATGTATTCAAAGTGACAGATAAGAAAGTCAGCGAAGAAAAATTTGACATGAATGCTCAACGACAATCACTCACGATGAATGAAAGCTATCGTTTAGCCTATCAATCAATGCAAATCCTGAGAGATAAGTCTGAAGTGGAAGATTATCGAATCAGATTTTATTGATAAACTCAACAGTAAAATAAGATATTCTCTATTTTACATCTCGCCTAACCGCAAATCGTATTTCCAACATGGATTTAATTCTGAGTTGCTACGGTTTGCGGTTAGTTATTTGTTATAATCAGGGACATAGATTTTAAACATAGCGTAAATCAAAGTTGTTTATACAGTG
>JAVBSK010000399.1:0-4893 GCA_031556755.1 Bacteroidales bacterium
TTTCATCGCCTGGTCGGGGCAGGTTGTACTTATTTTGCAGGCTGTGTTGCGGATACAGGGAAATGGCGCTTGCAAACGCAAGCAAGAGGGTAAATAAGAGTTTCATAGGCATCTGATGTTTAATAAAGAGTTAAGAACTAAGAATAGAGTGGTTACTATATCCACAACTCGTCTACTCGTTAACTAAAAGGGTTTTTTGAGTATTTCTTTTTCCATAAAACCAGGGGTGTTAATAGTAAATCTTGTGTTTTTCAATGCTGTCTTGTCGCGTAAGATGCAAACGTATGAATTTTTTTTCTGAAGGCAAAATTTTAAATGATGTTGTAGAACATAGAATAATTACGAATGTCTGATGCAAGTAGTAGAGTAAACTTTGTTAATCGAAATTTCGGCAACTGGGAATCCAACTTGCGGCGATTTTGTCGAACAATCCGGGAAATGAATTTGTTTTTATGAAAAAGCCATATTAACCACAAATAAAACAAAAAACATGGGATAGCTTTTAACGGAATAATTGATGTATTGCGTCAATATCCGGAGTTAACAGTTTTCATTACGCTTGCAATTGGATTTGCCACAGGGAAAATAAAAATCGGAAGTTTCAGTTTAGGACCTGTAACGGGGGTGCTATTGATCGGTGTTTTAATTGGACAATTAAAATTTGATATATCTCCTACCGTTAAATCGACTTTCTTTCTCCTTTTTCTTTTTGCAGTAGGCTATGGGGTGGGACCTCAATTTATGCATAGCCTGAAAAAAGAAGGATTACCTCAGATTGCTTTTGCTTCGATTATCTGTATCATTTGTTTAGCTGTATCCTGGGTGGCGGCCATTATTGCCGGGTTCGATATCGGTAATGCGGCCGGATTGCTGGCCGGAGCCAATACGATTTCCGCCGTTATCGGGGTTTCTTCCGATATGATTGGTCAGTTGGCCATCGAAACGGAAGAAAAACGGAAATTAATCAATGAGATACCGGTGGCTTATGCAGTCACTTATATTTTCGGAACTGCGGGAACCGCCTGGTTCTTATCTTATGTAGGACCCAAAATGTTGGGTGGAAATATCGTAGAACGCTGCAAAGAGTATGAAAAAACCTTAGGCGGATCAATTGCAGAAGAAGATCCGGCATTGGAACCTGCATATGAAGGCGCTGTATTCCGCGCATATGAATTGAACCAGGACTATTTTACAAAAGAAAGAACGGTTCTCGAACTGGAATCTTTACTGGTGCAAAAAGATTGGCCGGTATTTGTTGACCGGATCCGGACTAAAGAGGGAAAAATTATTGATAATATAACTCCGGACATGTTACTTTATAAAGGGGACAGCGTGTTGCTAAACGGCCCTGTAGATACGCTTTTAAAAGACGAAGTTTTAATTGGAACCGAAGTTTATGACTTGGAACTGATTAGTAATTTCAGGGTAGAAGTGTTGAAAGTGACTGTAAAAAACAAAGAGATCGCAGGGAAAAGTCTGCAGGAACTCAAAAGTTTCAGAGAAAGGCAAGGAGTTATCATTCGCAACATCGAACGCTCGGGTACCGCCATTCCTTTATTGCCCGGTGTGAAAATTCAACGGGGGGACGTCATTGAATTAGAAGGTCCCAGAGAAAATACGGAACGTTTCGCTTCATTATTGGGCTTCATCGAACGACCTACCAATATTACGGACATCCTGTATGTAGGATTAGGCATATTTGTCGGAGGTATCCTGGGATCACTCACCGTTCACATTAACAATGTACCTTTTAGTATGAGTGTCAGTGGAGGAGTATTGATTGCCGGGCTTATCTTCGGATGGATACATTCTTTACGTCCTTCATTCGGTTCCATCCCAGGCTCTTCTTTATGGTTAATGAATAACCTGGGATTAAATGTATTCATAGCCATTGTCGGCATTTCTGCCGGTCCTGATTTCATGGCCGGCCTCAAAGCCTCAGGAATCAGTTTGTTCCTTGCCGGAATTGTTATCAGTATTATTCCTATGTTCATTGGCTTGTTACTGGGACGATATGTATTTAAATTTCATCCGGGGATTACGTTAGGAGCTTGTGCCGGTTCTCGTGTGACCACAGCGGCGCTGGGAGCGGTTCTGGATGTGACGCAAAGCCGTATTCCGGCTCTTTCCTATACCATTACCTATGCTGTAGGTAATACATTACTCATTATTTGGGGAGTGGTAATTGTGCTTTTGATGAGTTGAAAAACAATTAACAATTGATAATTAAAACATTAAAAACAACTGATATGAAACAGAGCATGAAAACAAGTCGAGAAAAAGAACGCAAACTGGAAAATTTAAGCCCTTTTGAATTAAAAAACAGCCTGATAGACTTAGCATCAGAAGCTAATCATCGTTTTTCCAATTCTATGTTGAATGCCGGAAGAGGAAATCCGAACTGGATTGCGACATTTCCCCGGGAAGCCTTTTTTACATTGGGTTTATTTGGAATCGAAGAATGCAGACGTGTGAAAAACAAAGATTCAGGAAGAGCCGGAACTCCGAAAAAAAAGAATATCGGAAGCCGTTTTGAAGCGTTCCTGGATGAAAATCCGGATTTACCCGGAATCAATTTATTGAAAAATATTTACTGGTACGGATTGGATGTTCATCATTTTGACAAAGACAATTGGGCGATGGAATTAACCGAAGGAGTGCTCGGCAATCAATATCCCTTTCCGGTAAGGATATTGGAACATACGGAGAAAATCATTCATGATTATCTCATCAAAGAGATGTGTAACGGAGAAATACCTCCCGGAACAAAAAAATATGATCTCTTTGCTACCGAAGGAGGTACCGCTGCCATTTGTTATATTTTTGATTCATTAATAGACAATTTTTTATTGCAGAAAGGCGATACGATTGCATTAGGAGTTCCTGCATTTACACCTTACTTAGAGATTCCTGCATTGGAACGTTACAACTTCAAAATGGTTAGAATCCACGGTTCTGCTAAAAATAAGGACGGGGAAGCTACTTTTCAATATCCCGAAACCGAATTGGATAAACTGCAGGATCAATCCATTAAATGTCTGTTTGTAATTAATCCGAGTAATCCGACCTCTGTTGCAATAGACCAAAACAGCTTGGATTATTTAGTTAAAACAGTACGTGAATATAATCCCTGTCTGATGATTATTACGGATGATGTTTATGGAACATTTGTTCCCGGATTTCAGTCTTTGATCAGATTTTTACCACGAAACACCATTTGTGTGTATTCTTTTTCCAAATATTTTGGCGCTACGGGTTGGCGTTTGGGAGTGATTGCTTTAGATGAAGAAAACGTTTACGATGAAATGTTGTCCCGTCTGTCAGCGGAAAAAAAAGATCATATCAAGCGGTTGTATGAATCCCTCTCTTTGCATCCTTTACAATTGAAATTTATAGATCGTTTAGTTGCCGACAGCCGGCGAGTGGCATTGAATCATACCGCCGGTTTATCGCTTCCCCAGCAAATACAAATGATGCTTTTTGCAGCGTTTGCTTTACTTGACCAGAAAAATAATTATAAAAAATCATGCATCAGGCTCATCAATAAACGTTACCACTTGCTGTGGGAAGGATTAAACATACCTGTTATCCCGGATCCGAACAGGGCAGGATATTACTGTGAATTTGATGTAATGGAATGGGCTATCCGGCGCCACGGAAAAGAGTTCGGGGATTACTTACAGCTAAACTTTGAACCAGTGGACATTTTGTTTCGTCTGGCGGAAGAAACAGCGATCGTTTTGCTCAATGGCGGCGGATTCGGAGGCCCGGCGTGGTCTGTGCGCGTGTCTCTGGCAAATCTGAGAGATGAAAACTATCGCACGATCGGTAAAGCGCTTAATAAAATACTGAATGAATATATTGAATTATGGTTATCCACAAAGTAAAAAATTATCGTATGAAATCAAAAGAATTAAAAAAAAGAATTTGTTTATTGTTCTCTATTGGTATGTTACTTACCACCTTGGCTATTCAGGCTCAAAAACCTCGTGTCTATATTCTGGCTACAGGAGGTACAATCGCAGGAGCTGGGAAAACGGATGTGGCATCCGGCTACAAAGCAGGGGCGGTTTCGGTAGATCAGGTATTATCTGCGGTTCCAGAACTATTGAATATTGCGGATATTAAAGGAGAACAAGTGGTAAATATCGGAAGTCAGGATATGAATAA
The DNA here is from genome assembly GCA_031556755.1 of Bacteroidales bacterium. Lineage (GTDB taxonomy): Bacteria > Bacteroidota > Bacteroidia > Bacteroidales > Azobacteroidaceae > JAIRVZ01. The sequence continues at coordinate 4,171 of JAVBSK010000399.1, forward strand.
TGCCGTGTGGTTGAAACTGGCAAACCGGGTGAATGACTTGTTGAAACAAAATGATGTAACGGGTATCGTGATCACTCATGGAACGGATACCCAGGAAGAAACGGCTTATTTCCTGAATCTGACGGTGAAAAGTGAAAAACCGGTGATTTTGGTTGGATCCATGCGTCCCTCCACTGCCATCAGCGCTGACGGACCAAGGAATATTTACAATGCTGTGGCTTGTGCGATTGATAAACAATCGGTCGGAAAAGGTGTAATGGTGGTGATGGATGACCGGATCCTGGGTGCGGATGACCTGACTAAAACCAATACGCTGAGTGTAGGAACTTTTCAATGTCCTAACTATGGTCCTTTGGGATATATGTACAACGACAAACCGATTTATGTTCGGGAACCGGTAAAAAGGCATACCACTAAAAGTGAGTTTGACATTACCGGATTAAAGGAACTTCCTTCCGTAGAAATAATCATGGGATATTCCAATGCAGGAAACCTCTTTATTGATGCTGCAGTCAAAAATGGAGTGAAAGGATTGGTTTATGCGGGAGTCGGCAATGGAAATTTTACTACAATAGTACAAAATACATTGGCTGATGCGGTCAAAAAGGGTGTCGCGGTCGTGCGTTCTTCGCGTGTCCCGACCGGACCTAAGGCGCAATGGGACGAAGTAGAGGATGATAAATTCGGAATTGCGACCGCTTGGGATATCAATCCGCGAAAGGC
>JAVBSK010000244.1:0-3334 GCA_031556755.1 Bacteroidales bacterium
TATCCCAGGATTCTTTCACGCCTTTCAATCCTGCTCTGGCTCTTACCAGGTCAATGTACTTGAATAAATCTGCGCTGTTCTGACCTTCAGGACCTTCAGCTTCATTGATCGCTTCGGCATACATCAGGTAAAGATTTGCCAGGCGATAAACCGGGAACGGATATTGCACCCAGGTAGCGTTACCTCCACTGTTTCCTACCACCGATTCAAAGTGTACCATTTTCTTAGGCCAGAATCCGGTTTCATTCCATGAATTATCGATAGAAGTACTGGCAGACTGGCCGGCTTTAGCCTGCACATAGATAGGATTATTTTCATCCACCGTACCCTGACCGAACCAGACAGCGCCATCGAACGCCAGGTCTGCATAGTAACGTGTTTCCCGGTCAAAATTAAATTCGGCGCTTTTATATCCCTGTTTGATATAATATTTATCTGCGGCCACAGAAGTGCGGATATTGAAGCGGTTTTCATAGTTCCACGTTTTATCCTCCGTAATAGGCACTCCATTCTTCGTATAGAATAATTCTGCTATTTTCATCGGTACCGCATGATTGGAACAGTGGAGCGTACTCTTATCTTTAGTAGGTTCAAGTCCCCTGGGAATAGCCTCCCGTTGTAATTCCATCACCAAAGAATTGGTATTCCCCCAAATAATTTCAGGATTCTGACTTTCTTTTTCACAGACTGCGTTCCGGATACTCATCTTGCCTCTTGTGGCAGCAGAAAGGTTGCTGTATTTAACACTACTGAATTCGTACAATTGATGTCCGGTCTTTTCCGCATCTTCAACTGCTGCACGACAAGCATTCTGAGCATCAATCCATTTTTGTTTTTTTTCTTCCTCCGTTTTATTCGGACAGAATATTTCAACTCCTCTTTTGTCGGTAAACCTGGAATAATCCGTGTTTCCGTTAAACAAAGGACTGGCGGCAGTCAACAAGATTTCAGCCCTCGCCATCAAAGCAATGCCTTTGGTCACCCGTCCCAACTCCTGGGCCTGATTGTCTATGATTTCAGGCAAATAATTGCTGTTAATTGCATCTCCCATCAGCGAATCGACGTAATGAAAACACTCGTCCAGGGTATTCCGGTAAGGCCTCACTTCATCCTCATTGCCAAATACAGGCACATTCTTATCCTTGATAGGAATCGGCCCATACATTCTTATCAGCCAAAAGTGATAATACGCTTTCAGGAATGTTACTTCCGCTATCCAACGGTTCCTTTCCTGTTCGGATATATTCGGAATCCGTCCTGCATTTTCAAGGAAGATATTACAATCACTGATTCCCCGGAACAGATTTTTGGCTTTGTTGTTGCCCGTCCAGTAATCACAATAAGGGCTCATCACGCTCTGTCCTCCCATCGCTATGTAGCGGGCATAAACGGCATATTGGTCTAAATACATTTTGGTGATATAATATTCATCTGCGCCCACAAAGGCAGGATTCTCAGTAATGGAACTATGTCTCGGTATATACCAGTAGCAAGTAAACAAATACTTTTCCGCCTCATCCCGGGTAGAAAATGATTTCTCAATCGTCGGGATATTATCCGGAACAACGTCTAAATAATCATTACAAGAAGTGATTAAAAGGACTGTCAGTAATAATAAAATCAATTTTATATTTTTCATCATTTTTCTCAATTAAAAGGTAAGATTAAGACCTAAGTTATACACTCGTTGCAGGGGATATCCCAACCCGTTCCCGGCCATTTCCGGATCCCACAATTTGAATTTACTGAAGCATAACAGGTTGTTTCCGGAAAGATAAATCCTGAGGTTCTTGAGTCCGATCTTTCTATTTACTTTATCAGGCAAAGAATAACCTACTTCCAGTTGTTTTAAGCGAAGGAATGCACCATCCCTCATAAACCAGGTATTTCGTTGTGCATTATTATTCACTTTGGTTTCCGAAAGTCTTGGCCAAACGGCATACGCATCGCGAACATCTTCCGACCAGTGACTATCCACAATAAACTGAGCCAATTGATTGTTTCCCCGAACTCCATATTTTGCTTTATCTACCGTATTGAAATAAGGAGACACTTTATCATAATCAATCCAGAACGATTCGTGAGCTAATCCCTGGAAAAAGACCGAACAATCCCATTGCGAATATCCGACGCTGACTCCAAAACCATAAACGATCTCCGGAGTTTCAGGATAACCGATAGCAGCCTGGTCCAGCTCTGTAATCTGTCCATCTCCATTCAAATCTTTGTATTTGATATCTCCGGCTTTATAATCTTCTCCCGGACGACCGAACTGAATAGGAGAATTCATGACATCTTCATCATCGACAAAAAGTCCTTCCGCGATATAACCCTGCACCTGAGTAGTCGGGTAGCCCACTTTCATTTTCCAGTATTCTGTCTCGTAATCATAATCTTCAAATTTGGTGAACTCATTGGTAGCATAAGTGAAGTTCGCCCGGGCCTGGATCCAGCCTTTTCCAAAATGTTTATTATAATCCAATGCCAGGTCTACTCCATGTCCTCTTGCTTCGCCCAGGTTTGCTTTAGGGGTTACCCACAATCCCATGGTGCCGGGAATAGATTTACGTTCCTGTACGATATCTTTGCGGTATTCGGTATAGTATTCCGCTGTCAGGTTCAATTCATTATATAAACTGAGCTCCAATGCAAAGTTTGATTTGTAGGAAGTTTCCCAACCGATGGAAGGATCGGCATAGCGATTGACAGAAACACCATTCTTTGAATATAACGAACCCAATTCAGATCCGAAAGCGGATTTGTAAGCGTCATTGTTCATATTTACATCGGACAAATACAGGAATCTGTCTTTACTGACATTATCATTTCCTACCAAACCATAAGATCCGCGTAATTTCAATTTGGTAATTGTTTGACTTATGGGTTCAAAGAATTTTTCATTAGAAATCATCCATCCCAAACCGAAAGAAGGGAAGACACCCCAACGAGGGTCGTCATTGAACCGTTCGGAACCAGTATATCCGAAGTTCACTTCCGAGAAATAACGGCTGGCGTAAGAATAAGTAAAACGTCCGGACAAGCCGACATTCCGGAAAGGAATGGATTCCTGTAACGTTCCGGCGTTCGGTTTAGTATTATTCCTGAGTTGATATACCAACAATCCGCTGACTCCATGCAATCCGAATTCCCGGTTGTAATTGGCAGATGCTTCTATATAAGTATTCGATGTCAGATCCTTACTTCCTGCACTCCAATCCAAATAATCCCGTGGATCAATAATCTTACCTGAATCATTTAAATTAGGACTTTTGAGTTGAACAAGTTCATAAACTCCGGCTCTGGGGTCATATGTTTCACTATTAAGTGCATAAAA
>JAVBSK010000147.1:0-4252 GCA_031556755.1 Bacteroidales bacterium
CTGATACAAGGTTCTTTTTGTTTAATAAATTAAATCTAAAAAGATCTTATGACAATTTTTAACCGGTTTCTAATAAATAATGTCAATCAAAAAAACGCAATCACCTTATTTATATTGTGTATGATTTCATATTTCTAATTCAAAAAAGGACGTCTGGGGAAGTTAGCCCATGAACGGTATTTGTCTCCAAGATCGGATAAAGACTTTTTCCACATGATTTCCCCTTCGTTTTTCATAATTTTATTTGCTTCCGTTTTTCCAACCAGCCATGAATTCATTTCAATTTCGTGGAGCAACTGATTTTCTCCCCATCCCGAATATCCCAAAAAGAATTTTACTTTATTGGTAATGGGACTTCTTTTCAACAGGTTTATGATTACATCAAAATCGCCGCCCAAATACACTCCTTCCATAATTTCTATGGAGTCAGGGATGGTATCTCCTAATGTGTGAATGAAATAAATCTGATCGGAGGAAACGGGTCCTCCTTTGAAAACAGGAATATTTTCGGGAAGATTTAATTTCGGGAAGAAAGACGCCAAATGATTGTTCAACTCCTTATTCAAAACAAAACCCATCGAACCGAAATTGTCATGCTGGACAAGCAGTACGACACTTCGTTCAAAGTACTTATCGGAAAGGAAAGGTTCTGAAATCAGAATATTTCCTTTTTCGGGTGGAATATTGTTTTTCTCGATTTGAAACATATTTATTTTTTTGCTCCATATTGTTGATGAAACGCTTTCAATCGTTCATCCAACAATTCATATTGATTGTCTTTGATGAAAGAAGTACAAGCCCTGAGTCCTTCTTGTTTACTTCCTGTTGTAGCAAGCGAAATAGCGCTTATACCGTAAGGAATCAGGGATTCCATCAGTTCTCCGCCGGTCATTCCGGGATAGCCGACCGTGAAATAGAATCCGTCTGCAATATCTTCATTCTGGTCTTTATTGTAGACAATATGAAATCCGTGCTTCAGGAATATCTTTTTCATTCTTTCAGCCCGTCTTCCATATTCTTTCACATCTTCCAGAAACTGGAATTTACCGTCGGATGCAGCTTTGAACATTGCACAAAGTGCATATTGAGCGGAATGACTGGTTCCGGAAGAAATGGCGTACAATGCCCGATGGATAAATACGGAGCCAAAAGTACCACCTCCATACCGTTGGTTCAGACCGGGATAAGCTCTGTTGTACAGATGGTTGGACATGGCTACTATTCCGATTCTTTGTCCCGCATAACTAAATGCTTTGGAGCCGGAGATGAGTAGCAGGTAATTCTCCGTATATTTTCCAACGCTTGGTTGGAAAGGCGGTTGAAACGGAACGCCGAGGTTTTTCCTGAAATCCATGGCGAAATAAGCCAGGTCTTCCATGACGATGACATCGTATCTGGTGGCGGCTTCTCCGATGATTTTTAGCTCTTCTTCGTTCAGGCAGAACCAGGCGGGATTATTTGGATTCGAATAGATAATGGCGGCGATATTTCCTTGTGAGAGGTATTGATCGAGCGCTTGTTTCAATTTATTTCCCCGGTATTCGTATACGTCGAATGACTTATGTTTATAGCCGAGGACTGTGATTTGTTGTTTCTGTACGGGAAATCCTGGGTCGATGAATAAAATAGTGTCTTTCTCCGGACAGCATTGTCCGGCGACTAGAAAAGAGGTGAAAGTACCTTGCATGGATCCGACGACCGGAACGCAACCCTCCGGAGAGATATCCAGATCGACGAATGCCTTGATGAACCGGGATGATTCTTTTTTTAATTCGGGAAATCCGTCAATGACAGGGTAGATGGAAGCGACACCACTTTCCAGAGCCTTGATCTCCGCAGCGACTCCTACCTGAGCAGCCGGAAGTCCCGGAACTCCCATTTCCATGTGAATAAACTCAACTCCGGTTTCTTTTTCCAGGTTGCCGGAAATGGCTACAACTTCCCGAATTGTCGCTTTGCTGAAGTCAGCTATGTTGAAGTTTTTTATAGCTTCGCGGATTGTGTTGTTATCTATTGGTGTTTGCATTGTTTTGTTGATGGTGTTAAACTGTTTCTTAATGTGCGATTTAAAATTACTCAGTCGAAGTCGAAGTCAAAATCAAAATCATCCAGATAAGTCGGGGTTTGAAATTCATCCAGGTCCCGGCGATCTTTTTTGGTCGGCCTACCCGTTCCTTTCGCCCTGTTGATGAATCCGCTTATTTTATTCAGTTCCAGGATTTCATATTGCTCAGGAGGTGTTATATTCTCCAGAAAATCGGGAACCAGTTTGGCTCCAATCCGTTTCTCTGTCAGGGATAATACCTTGAATGAATAGGTAATAGGAGGTTTCCGTACCTGAATGATATCTCCAACCTTGATCATTCTTGAAGGTTTCGCGGAAACATTGTTTACGGTGATCCGGTTTTTCTTACAGGCTTCGACTGCAATTGTCCTGGTTTTGAAAATCCGGGTAGCCCACATCCATTTATCGATTCTGACTTCCATTGTAATTTGTTGGTTCGGATATTATTTATTATTGTATTGATTCATTGTATGCTGCACTCCGGAAAGACAGAAACTTTTGATAATTTCTCCGGCTAGATTAATTCTTTCCTGCAATATTTTCTCTTCCTCCTCTGAGAAACAACCTAAAACATAATCTATTTGAGCTCCTTTGGAAAAATTATTTCCTATGCCGAACCTGAGTCTGCTGTATTGTTGCGTTCCCAGGAGTTCCTGGATGTGTTTCAATCCGTTGTGTCCGGCATCGCTTCCTTTTGTTTTCAGGCGTAAAGTTCCGAAAGGCAAAGCGAGATCATCTACGACTACTAACAGGTTTTCTACTGGAATGTTTTCCTTTTGAAGCCAATACCTGATGGCGTTTCCGCTTAAATTCATGTAAGTGGATGGTTTCAATAAAACTAAAGATTTATTTTTTATCCTCTTATCAGTGTCGAGTACATATCGATGGTCTGTAAAAACAAGATTGGACGCTTTAGCTAAAGCGTCCAATACCATAAAACCTATATTGTGGCGGGTATCCCGATATTCCGAACCGATATTCCCCAGACCTGCAATCAAGTATTTCATTAATTATCCTCCTTTTGCAGCCATACCTCTTGCTGCACGAGTCAATTTAACAGCGCAGACAACAGTGTTCTTCGCGTTCATCAACTCCAGGTTTTCAAATGATAATTGGCCGATTTGTACTGTTTTTCCCAATCCGAGATTTTCGATATTGACAGTTAGTTTTTCAGGAATATTTTTATATAAACCTTTTACCTTCACTTTTCTGGTTTACAAAGTTAATTTACCTCCGGCTTTAACACCTTCCGCCAGACCTTCCAGTTGAACAGGAATTTCAATAACGATAGGTTTGTCTGCGGCAATCTGGAGAAAGTCAATGTGAAGCAGATTATCTGTTACCGGATGAAATTGTAAATCTTTCAGGATGACATTGCATCTTTTATTTCCGACAGTCAGATCTACCAGGAAAATTTCCGGAGTGTAAACCAGTTTACGGACATTTTCTTTGCTTACATTGAAGTGAAGAACTTCTTCTCCTCCATAAACGACACATGGGATTTCTCCTTCTTTGCGGGACAATTTAGAGGCTTTTTTTCCCAAGCCCTCTCTCAATTCTCCTTTTAATTCAAATGTTTTCATTTTTTAGTTATTTGTGTTACTCAAAATTAAGATGATGCTCTCAACTTCCCATCACACGGAATTTCAAAAGCGGCGCAAAGATAGCCTTTTTATTGTAAAAGAACAAATAATTACTCCGATTGATTACGTGAATATCAGGATAGTTCTATTTCTTCCGTCTTTTTTGGGACGAAATCTACTGTGTTATTTTCTTTGATGTAATTCATAACTTCATGCATACTTGTCGTGAATTTTTCAAAATCTTCTTTATACAGGTGGATTTTATGTTTTTCAAACCGGGGAGCACTGTTCCATTCGTCGGTGGAGTTCAATTTCCTGCTTTCAGTAATGGATAAAAAAAGTTCGCTGTTACGATTTTTCTTAACATCCAGATAATAAACTTTTTTCCCTGCTTTGATTGTTTGTGAAAAAACAATGTCATTCGCAGGTCGTTCTACTTTTTCATTAAATATTTCCATGAGTAAAAATGAGTAAAAAAAATTATGATGTGTGTTGATTTCGTTTTCCCGGCAAATTTCTGCTATTTAAACATAAAAAGCAATTATTTCATCATAAAAATTTCAAGACATTAAAAAAAATGCATTTCTATCTGAAACTTGGGATT
>JAVBSK010000008.1:0-2963 GCA_031556755.1 Bacteroidales bacterium
GGAGGTGAAACTTTGGTTAAGACAAAAGAAGAGCTTGCTGCTGACAGTATTGTAAGAGTTGGCTACATTTTGAAAGCGGATTCCATATTTAATCAGGTTGTAGAAAGATCCCCGGAAACCTACTTGGGTTACTTTTGGAGAGCGCGCTGTAATGCCAGTCTGGATGCTGATGCAACTTTAGGTTTAGCTAAACCTTATTATGAAGAAGCTTTGACTCGTTTGGAAGCGACCAATGAAAATGGTAAAAGAAATAGAGAAATCATAGAGTGTTACAGATATTTTGGTTATTATTACTATGTCAAAGAAGATATGGTAACATCAAAATCTTATTTTGAAAAGATATTGGTGCTTGATCCTACCAATGAAGTGGCGACTACGGTTCTGGATGCGATGAAGAAGTAAAATTTAGTTTGAAGAAATACGAATGAACCACATCGAATGCAATAATCGCTGATTCGATGTGGTTTTTTGATTTAAATACATTGGAATTTTTATGTACCTTTGCATTCCAAACTAAAATGCATCCTTTTTTAATCAGATGAATCATATTCGTAATTTTTGTATTATAGCGCATATTGACCACGGTAAAAGTACCCTGGCTGACCGTCTTCTGGAATATACTCAAACCGTTGAAGGAAAAGACCTGCAAGCTCAGGTCCTGGACAATATGGATTTGGAACGGGAACGTGGTATTACGATTAAAAGTCATGCCATCCAAATGGATTATGTCTATAACAATGAAAAATATGTTCTGAACCTGATCGATACCCCGGGACACGTTGATTTTTCTTATGAAGTCTCCCGTTCAATTGCTGCTTGTGAAGGCGCTTTGTTGATTGTAGATGCTGCGCAAGGTATTCAAGCTCAAACGATTTCCAATCTTTATATGGCCATTGAGCATGATTTGGAAATTATTCCTGTCCTGAATAAAATCGACTTGCCCAGTGCTATGCCGGAAGAGGTTGAGGATCAGATCGTGGAGTTATTGGGATGTCCCCGTGAATCGATTATCCGTGCCAGTGGAAAAACAGGAGAAGGAGTTTATGATATTTTAGCCGCGATTATCGGACGTGTACCTGCTCCGAAAGGCAATCCTGACGCACCATTGCAGGCTTTGATTTTCGACTCCGTATTCAATCCTTTCCGTGGAATTATCGCCTATTTCAAAATTTTTAACGGTTCAATCAAAAAAGGCGACCTGGTTAAATTTGTTGCTACCGAAAAAGAATACGAAGCTGATGAGGTTGGTATTCTTAAATTAGACATGTCCCCTCGTCAGGAAGTTACTTGCGGAGATGTGGGATATATTATTTCCGGAATCAAAACATCCAAAGAAGTAAAAGTGGGCGATACGATCACTCACGTAAAGAATTCTTGCGACAAAGCCATTGATGGTTTCGAAGAAGTTAAGCCGATGGTTTTCGCCGGAGTATATCCTATTGAAAGTGAGGATTTTGAAAATCTTCGATCGTCTTTGGAGAAACTCCAATTAAATGATGCTTCTTTGACCTTTCAACCGGAATCTTCCGTTGCCTTAGGATTCGGTTTCCGCTGTGGATTCCTCGGATTGCTGCACATGGAAATCATTCAGGAAAGATTGGACAGGGAATTCAACATGGATGTAATCACCACTGTCCCCAACGTTTCTTATAAAGTTTACGATAAAAAAGGAGTTTGCACGGAAGTACATAACCCGGCGGGATTACCCGACATAACATTAATCGAGCATATAGATGAACCTTATATACGGGCTTCCGTTATCACGAGCACCACTTATATAGGTCCCATCATGACATTGTGTTTAGGAAAAAGAGGAATTCTAATTAAGCAGGATTATATTTCAGGAGACAGAGTAGAAATTATTTACGATATACCTTTAGGAGAAATCGTTATTGACTTCTATGATAAACTGAAAAGTATTTCCAAAGGATACGCCTCTTTCGATTACCACATGCACGATTATCGTCCTGCTAAATTGGTTAAATTAGATATTCTCTTAAATGGAGAACCTGTGGACGCTCTTTCCACACTGACACATGCCGATAATGCTGTTACTTTCGGTCGCAGGATGTGTGAAAAATTAAAAGAATTAATCCCAAGACAACAATTTGACGTGGCTATTCAAGCCGCAATCGGAGCTAAAATCATTGCCCGTGAAACCATTAAAGCTGTTCGTAAAGATGTTACCGCCAAGTGTTATGGAGGAGATATCTCCCGTAAACGTAAGTTGCTGGAAAAACAAAAAGAAGGTAAAAAACGGATGAAGCAGGTTGGTAATGTGGAAGTGCCTCAGAAAGCTTTCTTAGCAGTATTGAAACTGGATTGATTAGGTTTATTAACCGGTAACGGATTAATTTTCTCACTTTTTTCTTCCTGTATACAGGGCGCATATTCCCCAGGTCAATTTTCGGAATTTTACGTCTGTGAAGCCGTTCTTTTGTAATATAGCTGTCATTATTTTGTTCTGGGGAAAAGCAGCTATGGATTCCGGAAGATAGTTGTAGGCGTTTTTGTTCCCGGAAATCAGTCGTCCTATTAAGGGAATGAAAACCTTGGAGTACAAAATATAAGCTTTCTTGACTTGGAAATACTCCGGGAAAGTAAGCTCAAGAATCATCAGTTTCCCTCCCGGACGCAATACACGGAGGATTTCCTGTAAACTAATATCTAAATTTTCAAAATTCCGTACACCAAAAGCTACTGTGGCGGCATCGAACGTGTCGTTTTCAAACGATAATTTGCTGCAATCTTGTTGTTGGAAGTTAATTTTTTCGGATAAGTTTGCTTTGCTGACTTTCTCATTGGCAACTTCCATCATTTTTTCGGAAATATCTATTCCCGTTATGCGGTCGGGATGCAAAAGATGATAAGCTTCCAGGGCAAGGTCTCCCGTACCGGTGGCAATGTCCAGTAATTTTCCGGGGAGGATGTCTTTCAAAGATAAAATTCCCTTTCTTCTCCAC
>JAVBSK010000133.1:0-10471 GCA_031556755.1 Bacteroidales bacterium
AAAAACTCAAAGAACAATATGGTACGTCTGACAAACAAACTGAGCTTGATGAATTTGCCCGCAATGTAATGGAGTCGAGCGGTGTATTCTTGACCTTCGACAAGAGCGAAGTTGCCAAGCAGCTCAAAAACAATGATGCACCGCAGCCTGGAAAAATAATTATGCTGAACAGTACCTTGATAAGTATTCCTGAATCGCCTGAAAATAAGGATTTTGTTGATAAATTGATTGATGCTTTCAAACGAAATTCTGACGGTAGTAAAATGCTTTATGTGGATACCAAAAGTCAACGCAAGAACGAAATTACGGTTATAAACCTTACTTCTTGCTTCTCGCTTCGTATGGTAAACGATGTGAAGATTCTGAAGCAAAAATATGATCTGGTATTGAAAGGAAATAATCCCGAAGTAGCCCGTTTGGTGTTGCACTTGGAAGGCGATGGTATGCAATATCCAAGTGTATATACCCGTACGCGTGAAGAAGAGCGCCTCATTCGTGAACAGTCGATGGACAAAATGTTGCCGAATGTATTGCTTGGAAAGGCTCTTAACATTATTCAATATACCGATAAAATGGATGGTACCGGCAAGAAAGCCTTTTGTATAATGAAAGACGACGAGCTGGGTATTCCGACACCGGTAGTGTTGGGCGATAAGCTTATTGATATTGTCGAATCGCCGACTATTGATGAAGATTTTGCGACAGAACTGCAAACCAACATTCAAAAAGAATTGACGGGTGAATACCTACATGTGACTAAACGAGGAGAGTTAGAGGAAGTTGTGAAGTCTGATTTGAAAAATATTATTTTAGTCGAGTGTAAAAATAGTCCGGTAGATCCAACATTTGTAAAATTCCGTGGAGCGGCTACTGAAGCTATCAAGATTTTGAAAAACTAAAAATATGGAAACTAAGAGAAACGGAAAGTGCATTAATTTTGGCAACTGTGCCAAAGCCGACAGGCAAGAAATTATTGAGTTGGACATTACTGAAGATTTTCTTTGTCCCGAATGTAACGGGGATTTGGAGGAAACTATAATAAAACCCGCTGGACCTAACAAGTTATTGATTGGAATTATCGCGGCGGTGGTGGTCTTTGGTGGTGGTATAGGAGCTTATTTTGCCATGAATTCAGGTAAAAAAGAGATAAAACCGGAAAAAATAGAGGATGTTCAAGCTCAACAAATGATCCTCGTATCTTCTCTTTCCCTCAATAAAACGAGTCTGGATATAACAGAAAAAGGGACGGCTCAACTAACCTTGGGCATTCAGCCAGATGATGCAACGAATAAATCAGTCGAATGGTCTTCATCAGATGCTTCTGTAGCAACTGTCGATGAAAAAGGGATGGTTACGGCGGTTAAAGAAGGAGCTGCTGTTGTTTCCGTTCAAGCGACGGATGAAAGTAATCAAAAGGCAAGTTGTTCTGTTACTGTTAATAAAGGAGGGAAGGTCAGTGAGAGACCTCAGCCGCAAGGAGGTGGAAATGATACCACAGGGACTGGTTCGGGAACAGTGAAAGTTCCCGGCGGAACTTACAAAGGGGAGTTGAAAAATGGTAAACCCGATGGAAGCGGAACGATTACGTACAGCGCTTATACCAGAATTTCGGCTAAAGACCTGAAAGAACGTTATGCCAATGCCGGTGATTACGTAACCGGACAATTCCGCAACGGAGAAGTTGTTCAGGTGAAATGGTATAACGCCGACGGTAGTTTCAATCAAACTATTATGCCGTAATAATGGGTGTATTCTGGAAAAATAGCATCATTATTGTCCTTTTAGCTTGTTTCTACGGTCTGAAAGCGCAGCAATTTGCATCGCAGCAATTGGAACATGTTTTCCGTCCGCTCAAAAACAAATGTGAATTGCCTGCGGAAAGTGGCGTTTTCAATGCCAAAGATGTTGGATTGCCATTGCGCGTACAATATGATCAGGATGGTATTGTCAGTCATTTAGGTGTTGCTGTCTTTTCGGAAAATGAACGTGAAACAATCGGTGAAACACTGTGTAATTTTCAGGAACGTTACTTATTGGATGTTTTGCTACAACCCAATGATGAACGTGCAAGAGAATTCCTCAATCAGCATAAAACGGTCATCAATATTTGTGGTGTGGCGGTTGAAGATCAATTCAAACGGAAAAATCTGGAAGCGGCCATCCGGTTTATTCTCAAGGAAAAATCCCGGCGTGCGCTCGTTCGTGAAAACTATATCTGGGAAGTGACGTGGGAAAGCGGCGCTTTTTGCCTGAATTTTCGCTTCCCTTCCGATGTCCAGTTGATCATGGGGATGGATAAAAAAGAAATCGGACTTTTTTTCGAACATCAACTGAAAGGATTCAACGCAGGGCAGTTTGAATACGAACCGATAATTCTGGATGCCGAAAAGCTTCAACAGATCCGGAACAATATGTATCTCCTTCCCGGTTCGACTTATTTTATCAAAGAAATGAAGTCGGATATTTATCTTGTAAAAGACAGTATCAAAGGATATACAACCGTTTTCGATACTAAATATCCCGAAGAAAGCGTGGCGGATTTATTTATTTCTCCCGGCAGACAGGCTGAGAACATCCAGATGCAAATCCATCATAAAGTTTATGATTCCACTTATGTTCTGGATGAAAATCTGTTTCACTTTTTATCTTTCCTGAGAAAAGATTTTGAAACTTATGTAGGAATAGAGCATATGTCCGCTGAAAAATTAAATTTTACGGTCATATTCCGGAATAAGGATTATACTTTTCATCATATGTTGTTCGTGGAAACGACTTTAGATGCCGTATTCACAGCTAAAAAGCCCTTGAAAGGAACGCTTTATACGTATATTCCCAATCAGAATATTAAAAATTTATATAAGAATTATTTGGATAACATGGAGTAAATACAACTCTGTGGAAAATTTAATATTGAAAATGAAACGATTGATTCAAATAGTATTGGCCGTTTGTTTATCCTTTCCTCTGATGGCTCAGGAACAAACCGGAGATGCGGAAAAAAGAACCAAAGAACGGGAAATAAAAACATCCGGAGAGTATCTTTACGGAGAAGCAGTGGCCAACTCTAAAGACGAAGCCGTTAAACTGGCGAAATCGATATTGGTTTCCGAAATCAATCAGGAGATCCTCAAACGGGAAGACTGGCAATTCGCAAAAGAAATCAAAGTGACGGATGTGGAATATTCGCTCGAAAGTATCGATCTGGTGAGAGGTAGTAAAATCAGGGCGATTGCGTTTGTCAGAAAAGACGGATTGGCTGCTATTTTCGATAAAAACGCTCCGTCCATCAACCTGAAAGACAAATCCAATAAGAAGACAAAGGAAAAAACTCAGACGGATGCAAAAGTCGAACAGAAGCAAGTACAGGTTCAGGATACAACAGTAAAAACGGAAAAAGAAAGAACTCCTGTCGCTACTACGGTACCAGTGGTAACGCCACAACAGGTAAAAGATCAGCTTGTGCAGGAAGTTCAGGCTCAACCGGATGTGGCGGAAACGACTCAGCCTCAGGCGCCGGCTTCCGGGAATGCCATACTGGATACTATTCTTCAATCGAAGCATGTGAAAAATGCCGCCGCTCTTTTCGAAAAATACAAAAGAACGGGGAAACTGGCCTACGGAAAGCCGGATACCAATCTCACACAAGGAAACGCTTATCTGATGATATATGATCGTTCCGGAAATATTCTTGCTTTTCTGGATAAACGCCAGGGCGCTTCCCGCAAAAACCTGTTAACAGGAGAACAAGTCAACGCAAGCGCATTTAACAATGCTTCCCAAATCTGGTTTCAGATATTCGAATAAACCTGAAGAATAAAATTTAATTTTCTACATAAATATGAAGAATAAGGTATTTATAATATTGATAATCGCATTCGCTTGCGTATTTCCCGGAGGAAAAGCATACGCTCAATACGCGACCAATGTCATTGTAACAGACTATCAGGATGAGGCGACTGCAAAAAAGATAGAAAAAAACGCTTCTCAACTTTTGACCTCATTCAATACGGCTTTTGTCTCCGATAAAACACCGTCGTTGAATCTCGGAGGAATCAGTAAAACCGACAAGGAGTTTATTCTTACCATGTGGGAAATGTCTCCTTTCAAATGTATTGAGACTGAAATTATCGAGAGATTATATAAAACCCGCAACGGGTATCAGGTGCGTAACATCCCAATGTTCCTGAAAGGGGTTCCGGAAGCAGACGCTGAAAGGAATATCGTCATCAATTTCGATAAAACAGGGAATCTTTGCGACATTTATTTTGCGCTCGAAGAACAGGATTATATGGCGATCATAAGAAGTGAAAGCAATGAAGTTTCTGACCTGAGGAGGCGCCAGATCGTGCTTGATTTCGTCGAAAATTACCGCACGGCCTATAACCGGAAAGACATCGGATTTATCGGTAAAGTATTCAGTAACGATGCATTGATCATCACCGGACGTGTTATCGAATCCAAACCGTCGGAAATGAATCGTTATTTGTCGGCAACGCAGGTGGAATATCAGGTCAGCACTAAAGCGGAATATATCGAAGGTCTGAAACGCGTATTCAAAAATAACCAGCGGGTAGATATCAAATTTGATGAGATCTCTGTTGTGCAACATCCGAAATATGACCACATCTATGGCGTTACGCTCAAACAGGATTGGTATACCACCAATTACAGCGATGTCGGATATGTATTCCTTTTTATTGATTTCAAGGATGAAAACAATCCGTTGATCAAGGTGCGTACCTGGCAACCGAGTAAATACAAGGGGAAAGACATAGATCCCGGTAAAATATTCGATTTAGGAGATTTTGATATCATATAAAAAACATATAATAATACGCTCAAGGCAATGAGAATAGGCCACGAAGACACAAAGGCTTTCAGTTTTTCTCGTATTTCTTTTCGTGACTTGGCGGCATAAAATTATTTACAGATGAAAAAAATATTATTTATCACTGTTTTAAGTTTTTGTAGCGGTATCCTGTTTGCTCAGAAAACTTTATCTGTCAGGGACGAATCCAATCAAAAAGCAGTGGCTGAACGTGCGAAAGAGGGTGAGGCCATCGTGGTTGTCCGTTCTCCTTATGATCTTTCTTTTGAATCCGTAACCAAAGAAAAAGAGAAAGATAAGAAAGTGACTCCATACCATGTTGAGAAAGACGGACAATTGAATGTTTATCACCTGCTTTTCTCTGCGCTTCCCAAGTATAAAGACAGGAAACTTTTGATCAATAGCGAAGGTTATAAAACATTGACCCAGGCAATTCCTTTGACTTCTTACGAGGTTAAAACTTTTTACGTATGGGATGAAAAAGGAAAAGGAGCCGGCGTTTTGAAAGATCTTATCAACGAAGGAAACTTGCTTTTCAATCAGTGTAAATATGATCAGGCAAGAGTCAAGTTTCTGGATGCTTCCGAATCTTTCCAGATTTCACCGGGTAGTCAGGAAGAAGAAAACGCCATCATTCTGGGATTGGATAAAGTCGACCAATGTATTGAAGCCAAGGAAAAAGCTGAGAAATTATTCAATAAACAGGAATGGCTGGCAGCCATTGCCGAATATGAAAAGGTATTGGCAATGAATCCTGCCGATTCGCAATCCAAAGAAAGATGTAAAACTTGTAAGGAACGTTTCGATAATTCCCCCCGCGTCATCACCGGAACAGTGACCGATATCAATGGAAATCCATTACCCGGTGTAAATATTGTAGCGCTCGAAAGCAAGGACAAAAGAAAAAATCCCCGTGTAGCTACCGATGCTTCGGGTGCATATCAAATAAAGACAACCCATAAAACGACTCAACTGATTTATTGGAAAGATATGCTCGATTCGGAAAAAACAATCCAGATTACAGGTGATATTATCAATATAACGGTTAGATAAAATGATACGTAAATATTTTTTAGTACTGTCCTTATTCGCATGCTGTTTAAGCGCTTACGGACAAAAACAATTGTCCGTTCAGAAAGATTCCTTAGACACATTCCGGGTAGATGAAAGTCTGGGAGAAAAAGAAGGATTTGTCATTGTTCGTTCAACCTGTCCGCTTACATTTGATTCTAATATGGATAAGGTTGTAAACGTCATTAAAACGGAAAAAACAGGTGATTTCTACTATTATTGTCTCAAACTCCCTACCGGAGGAATATCCGACAAAAGAAAGTTAAGAATAAAGAACGAAGAATATGAAACGTTTTCCTACGATAATTTATTCCTGAAAGCAGGTGAAACACAAAGGTTATTTGTCTGGGATAAGTTTGGATTGGTCGGCGTCAGTCCGTTCGAAACATTGCGGAACGAAGGTTTGATTCTTTTTGAACAATGCCAATATGAACAGGCCAAAGCCAAATATTCCGAAGCGTTGAATGCCGTGGAGAGTACAGACGTAAAAAACAAAGCGGATATTACGGACAAAATAGACAAAGCGGACTTGTGTATAAACTCCAGACTAAAAGCTGAAAAATATTACAACACCAAAACATGGTGTCTGGCAAAGGAAGAATATGAAAAAGTGGTGGGAGCCAACGCTTTTGATGCGTATTGTAAAGATAAATATAATATCGCCCATAAAGAATGTCTCAATTCAGAAAGGATCATCACCGGGACAGTCGTTAATACTTACGGACAGCCTGTAGAGGGCGTCAGTATTGCCATAGAGGAGGAGAAAACAGATAAAAAAGGAAATGTAAAAGGATACGAATTCTCTTCGGCCGTTGCCAAAACCGATGCCTTAGGTAAATATCAAATAAAGGCTTTGCATAAAACCAGAAAGATTCAATATTGGAAATTCAGCTTCAAAAAATTGGCGGCGGATATTACCGGAGATGTGATGAACCTGGTAGTCAATGACGGAACCTCAGCTCCTGAGAATACTGTTGCCAAAAAAACGGAACCTCAGCCTTCCGGAGCTTCAAATATCAATAACAATACAGAAAATAATAATACGGAAACTAAATCGACGCCTCCTCCGGCAAAGAAAAAGAAATCGGCATTATCCAGGAAGAATTAAAAATAGGCCAATTACGAATTAAAATTACGAAGAATATCAACGAATATTTTTAAGAAATACTTAATCAATTTTAATTATAATAGAATATGAAAAATTATTATTTGAAAACATTATCTTTTTTAGTGGCTTTTGTATTTGTAGCCGGAATCGCACAAGCTCAGGTTAAATTTGGAATTAAAGCGGGAGTCAATTTCTCCTCTCTGATGGGATTTGAAGACAATCTGGTAACAGGAGATGGTGAAAAAATGTCTACCGAAATGTTGGTAGGATATCAGGGCGGTCTTTCGTTGCACATCGGTATGGGAAGTTTTTTCTTTCAGCCTGAACTGGAATACAGTCTTCAGGGAACTGCTGCGAAGTTGGAATCAGAAGCGGACGATGAGGAAATTGAATCGGAAAATTTAAAACTGCACTACATCAAGTTGCCTATGTATCTGGGTTATAAGTATGGTTTGAATATGGATAGTGATATTCTGTTCGGAATTGGCGGATACGCCGGATACCTTGTTTCCGAAGATAAATTCTATAAAGACTTGAAATTGAAAAGTTTTGATTACGGATTGTCTGCGATGGTTGGAGTAGACTATGTGAATATGTCTTTTTCATTGAGTTACGATTTGGGCTTAGTCGATTTGATTGGTCGGGATGGTTGGAGTGAACTTAAACAAGAAAAAGATTTATCCGGACTGAAAAACAGTTGTATCAAAGTTTCCGCAAGTTATTATTTTTAATCCTGATATTTAATGAAAGTATCACTTCATTTTTTAGATCGCTGGGAAAACTCGATTTTCAAAAAATATAATGAAAATCATATCCCAATCAGTTCATTTGTGGCTACATGTGTTTTATGTGCAGCTATTGTAACCGTAGTCACATTGTTTATTATGCAAATGTGCGGCGCTCAGGAATCTACTCAGGAAACGGTGATTTTGTGTGTTAACGGATGTGCATTCCTGCTGACTGCGTATAAATTATATCAGAGCGTTAAAAATTTCCCGGAAGTGGGAACCAAAGTAGGATATATTGCATATATCTTATTTTTCTACGCTATTTCTACAACCATTTTTATGGCGTTGGCAACTATCGCCATGATGTTAGTCCTGATTGTTTTGGTTCTTTGGATCATTCTTATGTTTATTGGAGGAGGTTCGGATGATAAGAAAAAGAAAATCAAAGTACACTATAATGATGGTACATCAGAGGAAATGGAAGAAAACGGTAGAGGAGTTTGTGGAGAAACATATTACAAAAATAAAGACAGCGGCAACACATACAAAGATATATAGAAAAGAGGATTTCACTGATGGGAATAACTATGAGGATGAGATGCAAAAAGAATTTTTTCAGTCTTTCAGTTATTCCCGTCAGTTTTGTAGTTTCTTTCGAAAAATTTATATCTTTGTGCCCGAATTTGAGAAGCCGCAATGGCTCAGTGGGTAGAGCAATTCATTCGTAATGAATAGGTCGCCGGTTCGAGTCCGGCTTGCGGCTCTGACAAAAAAAGCAGTTACAGTAAATGTGACTGCTTTTTTTGTTAAATCAAAAAACGGCTACTTTATTGGTTGTAATGTCATTTCCCGAGATACATTTCACAATGAAGATGTTTTCTTTGGGTAAATCAGAGATATTGACTGTGTGATTCCCTTGATTTTTTATCCGTTTCATCAATCGTCCGGTAACTGAATAAATCTCGATTGTGTCGATTTTATCTGCGTTCTCTGTTTCAAACAGCAATTCTTGTGTCGCTTTGTTGTAGAAAATCTGTGATTTGTCTTTACGGGTTTGAGTAATTCCGGTTGGATTTTTATATCTGATCAATGGTTCAATGGCTAAAGATGTAGACATCGGAGCGTTGGGATGTTCCGTTGCTTTGATCCAATTTCCCTGTGTGTTTTTGTACCAGGTTGTATTTGCTTTTTCCGAACCGAACAGAGCATTGTATACGATAAACGTATATGAAGAAGGATAGGCAATGCTATAACTGATATAAAACTTCCCTTTCAAATCTATCTTATTGGAGAATTTGATAAAAGATTCTGTCGAAGATCCCATGCTTTTTAAATATTCAATGAAAGATTCGGATGTATTGTCGTAGCCGGCATATCGGGGAAGAAAGACCTCGGTCGCCATGATATTTTCGGGAGACAGACTGTTTTGATACAGATTGATTTTGACTCCAGCTCCAAAGTTGAGACTGTATGTGGAGGTTATCAAATAAGTTCCGATGATTTCGGATAAGTTATCTACGTTAAATTCTTCGGCATACTCTGTTGTCATCAAGCTGTTGTGACCGAAAACAGGACCTGAACCAGGCGCATTCAGTTTAGAAATAACAAGCGAATCGCTTCCGTTATAATCGGAATTACTTAGCCGGAAAATTGAATAGTCTTCAGGAGAAGGATCAAAGCCATTACATCGCATGGCTCCTGTGTTGTTGGGATCCAGGCAGTTTTTCAACAGTTCGCCAACGTCAGGCGTATATTCCCAGGATTTATGAAGAGCGAAGAAATAATCAGGCAGGGAGTTGCTGCATAAAGAGCCGCCGCCGGACAATCCTCCAACGATCAATCCTTCGTTATTGAAAAGCGGAGAACCGGAAGAGCCATTTGCGGTAGAACCAATGTCCCAGAACTGTACCTTCCAATGGGAGTTGGGGTTGAATAAATCTGTTTCAAAATCGCTTAAACTTAATTCTTTTCCGGAGTATCCGTATTTGGCAACACTCCCACTGGGATGATGAATATTGATAAAAGGAAGATTTTTTCTTGCCGTAGAATCTGCGTTCCATCCGGCGTAATATGGTTTGTAATAATCTGGAGGAGTTTCTTTTAATTGAAGTAATGCCATGTCGTTCTTTATCGCGATAGAGGCCGGTGTTGTACCGGCGACCGTCATCTCTTCACTTCCTTTCATCCTCAGCTTACAAACAGGTTTGTTATAGTTGAAGAAACAAATGACGCTACCTGCTCTCAATGTGTAATCTACATTCGGATTGGTGAAAGAGTTGTTCAAACAGTGGACGGCAGTCAACAAGAGAGGAGTACCGTCGTTGTTGGTGTTGTTGATCAGAGCGCCGGAACATGCCGTCGTCCCATTGATTGTGATCAGTACCGAACTTCGGTTGTTTTTATCATCTTTGTTTTGACATAAAATATCCGGCATACATGACATGCTAGAGGGTGCCTCTATTTTAGGCTCATAGTTTAGCAAATCCCTGTAATCATGGTTGACTTCCGAAATTTTCAACCGAGCTTCAAATGCCACATTTTTCGGTTCCTGATATTCAACGATGATTTCGTCTCCTTGTACTGGCCTGATGGGAAGTATGTTGTTCTCGGAATTATTTTCGTGCGTAAAAGAACCGATTACGTGCGACCTGTCTGAATTATAGAGAAATAATTTTCCTCCCTCCGGGAGGTGGTAGTCGGAGAAAAAAACATTGATGGAATAAGCTCCTTGGGATT
>JAVBSK010000255.1:0-13232 GCA_031556755.1 Bacteroidales bacterium
ACTTTAGCGTTTTTTTTTAAGTCCAGATTCACTGTGTTTCTTCCCGCTTCTTGCAAAACTGAAATTTCAGCTACGTCGGCTTTTGGGGTTTTTATGGAAGTCTGAGCAGGATACGGATCATATACAAATCCGATTTTTTGCAAAGCGGTTTGTATTTCGGGCGCAGACATGAACAGGTTCCATAACAAACCTGTGCGATAATTTTCTATCATACAAATAATAGGTCCCTGGTCGATAGCCAGATAATCTCCGTCTACCCAATTTTTGGTTTCATTGAAAGCGTCTACAAATCCGCATTTGTCATTCCAGATTTGAGGTCCTAACGTATAATAAAAATAACGCAAAGCAGCCATGGATTCTTCAGGCGTAAACGGCATGGATGATATGGCTGCGGTAGGAGCAATATTTCCTCTGTCATTATTAGGCGAATGGGCGGAATAACCTCCTCCGTTAACAGCATCCGGTCCTTTATATCCGTCGCAAGCGGTCAATCCCCAGGCTTTATCGGCGCCGTATCCGACATATCCCAACGGATTTTCATTGCAATACGCCCGGTTGATCAGTGCATGTG
Organism: Bacteroidales bacterium; assembly: GCA_031556755.1. Classification (GTDB taxonomy): domain Bacteria; phylum Bacteroidota; class Bacteroidia; order Bacteroidales; family Azobacteroidaceae; genus JAIRVZ01. The sequence goes on from JAVBSK010000255.1 coordinate 572, forward strand.
CGCGACAATATTCGTAGTAATTGACATCGTTATAAGTATCCCGGAGATTTTTCGGATTGAAGCCTATGAACGAATAATGCGACAGGAACAAGGGACCTCCTTTAGCAGCTATACTGTTTGTCATGGGCAATGTGATGCCATAAAATACCTTATTTTTGTTTTTGTAAGGCGACCAACCTGTCTGCCACAAAGAAACATCGACCGGATAAGTAGGAGATGCGATGGCCAGGATATAGGTTATCATACATTCATTCCATCCTTTGATTTTTAATCCTTTTACGTTTTGTAACTGATTGTTACAATGCCAGTAAAGAGAAGTGGAACCGAAACGGAAATAATCCCAATCGACTCGATGCCAGATTCGATTGATTTTAGTTCTCAATGCAATTTCATTGGGAATATAGCGATTAAAATATTGACGAGCAGTAAGCAAGCCTTGTATGAGGAAAGAGGTTTCGACCAAATCCCCGCCATTGTCTTCCGGACTGAATTGCATGGTAGCTCCTGTGTTCCCGTTGATCCAGTGAGCGAAAGCTCCTTTGTAATTGCTTGCTGTATTCAATAAAAAATCACAAATTTTGTCAAGGCGTTCCAAACCTTCTTCCCTCGTGATAAATCCACGTTCTATACCAACGAGCAGCGCCATGATTCCGAAACCGCTTCCGCCGCTGGTTACTTTGTTGGATGGATTTCCGGCTATACTCAGGCGTTCGGTCATCATCCCTGAAGAGGTCGGGGCATAATCCCAGAAGTATTTGAAAGTATGGCGTTGAACTTTGGTCAACAATTCCTCGTCTGTCAATTGTACATTGAAATCGGTTTGAGAAAGCATTTTTGAACTACTGATAATCAGCAGAAAAAAGATAAAAATTTTTGTTTTCATGTGTAAATGATTATAACCACAAAGTTACACGGAGTCTTTTTTGCTGAGTTACACGGAGTTTATTCTCTTAGTGAAACTCTGTGTTACTCTGTGATTAAATTTTGAATATAATTTGTTCATTCTAAAATAAATGTCGCTTCTTTTACATCGCGGCTGTTGCCTCCGATAAATAATTTGAAATCTCCGGGTTCGGAAACATATTCTAAATCGATATTATAGAATTTCAATATTTCTTCTGTTATATCAAAAGAAACAGTCTGAGTTTCTCCGGCTTTCAGGCTTATTTGTCTGAAACCTTTCAGCTCTTTCACCGGACGGGTTACGGTTCCTACCAAATCTCTTATATACAACTGTACGGTCTCTGTTCCTTCCTGTTTTCCGGTATTGGTAACCGCAACCTTAGCTGTCATTTTTCCTGACTTTTTCAAGTTTGTTTTATCCAACGCAATATCTCCATAAGAGAATGTTGTATAACTTAATCCGTAACCGAAAGGATATAATGGTTCGTTGGAAACATCTAAATATTTGGTGGTATATTTTTGAGTTTCGGAGAAAGGTCTTCCGGTGTTTTTGTGGTTGTAATAAATCGGAATTTGTCCTACGTTACGCGGGAATGTCATGGTCAGTTTTCCCGAAGGAATTGCTTTTCCGAAAAGCACATCCACAATAGCATCTCCGGCTTTTGTCCCTGGAAACCAACTTTCGAGGATGGCATCCATATTATCGTCTTCCCATTGTAACGCTAACGGACGACCGTTTATCAGTACCAATGCAATCGGTTTTCCTGTTTTCTTCAAAGCTCTCAATAATTCTTGCTGGTTTTCAGGAAGTTCAATATCGCTGCGACTGGCTGCTTCTCCGCTCATATTGAAAGTTTCTCCCAATACGGCAACAATCACATCTGCTCCTTGTGCTGTCTGTACGGCTTCATCAATCAATTCCTGAGGTGTTTTTTTGTCTCTTGACACAACTCCCCCATTGTTAATTTTTTTCAACATTTCTTTGTCTTCAATTAGGTTACAACCTTTGGCATACAGGAATTTTCCGGCACCGAATTGTTGTTCCAATGCCATTTGGATGCTTGTCGACTTTTTCCAGTTGCCTGCACCGCTCCAGTTGCCAAGCATGTTGCGTTGATCCGCAACCAACGGACCTATAAAAGCGATTTTTTTATCCGCGTTCAGTGGTAATAAATTGTTGTTTTTCAATAAAACCATTGATTTCACGGCAGCTTCTTTGCTCAGCGCCAATTTAGCATCGTTCAAAATTTCTGTTTCGGCTCGTTTGGCGTCGATGTAACGATATGGATTTTCAAATAATCCGAGTTTGTATTTGGTTTCCAGAACCCGGCGACAGGCTTTGTCAATGAATTGAATATTTATTTTTCCTGTTTTCACCATTTCCGGCAAATTGTTAATAAAATATTCGCTGACCATATCCATATCGGTTCCGGCTTCAAGCGCGAGTTCGCAAACTTGTTCACTGTTTCCGACTCCATGATGAACCATTTCCATAATGGCAGTATAATCTGTTACTACTAAACCATTGAATCCCCAATCTCGTCTTAACAAGTCTTCTAACAACCATTTATTTCCTGTTGCAGGAATTCCGTCGATTTCGTTGAAAGAAGTCATCACCGTAGCTGCTCCGGCTTCAACAGCCGCTTTATAAGGAGGCAGATATTCATTATACATGCGTATCTTGCTCATATCGGTGGTATTATAATCTCGTCCTGCTTCCGAAGCTCCATACAGAGCGAAATGTTTAACACATGCCATCACCGAATTGGTTTTGGCAATATCATCCTGCTGATATCCGCGAACCATGACTTTAGCAATCTCGGAACCTAAATAAGGGTCTTCGCCCGAACCTTCGCTGACACGTCCCCAACGCGGATCACGCGCAATATCTAACATGGGCGAAAATACCCAATTCAATCCGTCGGCGCTGGCTTCTTCCCCGGCAGCGCGCGCGGTACGTTCAATCAGGTCTAAATTCCATGAAGTCGACAAGCCCAATGGTATCGGATAAATGGTTTTATGTCCGTGGATGACATCGTATCCGAAAAGCAATGGAATTTTCAAGCGGGATTGAGTAACAGCCAATTCCTGCAATTTTTGAACGGCATCGGGAGTGAACGTATTGAACACGGCTCCGACCAATCCTTTTTTTATTTTTTCATCTACGCCTTTGTTTAAAATCGGACCTGTAACATCGAATCCAACGGCAGCGAGATTCAGTTGCCCTACTTTTTCTTCGACGGTCATTTTTTTCATCAGGTCGTCGATAAATCGATCCATTGTTGCTTCATCCGTTGCTGCTTTTTGAGCGAAAAGAATGGTTGAAAACAAGGAAAATAGAATCAGGAAAGTTGCTTTTTTATTCATGATCTTAATATCTAAACTGGTTATAGATGAGTTTTTTACATTAGGGTCCCGGGTACACACGGTGCAGGGTACACGATATGTTTACCAAATGTAAATAAATCCGTGTGCCGTATACCATGTACCTTGTACCGTTTACCGCGTACCTTGGTACCGTATATCCAAAATTTTAATGGTTACTGTAAATTGTCGCCGTATTGGGCTCTTATTTCAATGAGTTTTTGTTTGTAGTCTGAAATACGTTGCTGTTGTTCGGGAGAAGCAATTAAGTTGTACATCTCATTGGGGTCTTGTTGTAAATCATAAAACTCCCACGCATTGATGTCATTTCCGTAGAAATGAATGATTTTATACCGATCGTCTCTCATCCCGTAATGTTTTCTTACAGAATGAAATCCGGGATATTCGTAGTAGTGGTAATAGATGGAATTTCTCCATTTTACTTTTTTCTCCTGCAATAGCGGTTTGAATGAGACGCCCTGCATTTCTTCGGGAATCTTCACTCCCGCGAAATCGAGGAAAGTAGGTGCGTAATCTATGTTCTGAACCATCTGCATAATGCTTCGTCCTGGATTTTTGATTCCTTTGGGATAGCGCATAACCAAGGGCATTCGCAGTGATTCTTCATACATGAAGCGTTTATCGAACCATCCATGTTCGCCTAAATAGAATCCCTGGTCGGAAGCGTAAACAATGATGGTGTTTTCAGTCAATCCGTTTTTATCCAAATAATCCAATACCCGACCGATATTTCGATCAACAGAAACAATACACCGAAGATAATCTTCCATATATCGTTGGTATTTCCATTCGGCTAATGCTTTTCCTTGCAGATTCTTTTTCTTAAAGTCAGCCAACACTGGTTTGTATTCTTTGTCCCAGGCAGCTTTTTGTTCCGGATTCAAGCGATCATATTCTCCGTGAAAATTCTTAAAAGACCATTCCGTATCTTCAATACCGTTAGGTTCGTATAATTTCAGGTCGTAAACCGGCAGCATGTCTTTTTCAATATTCATTTTTTGCTTGGCTGCGGCTTCACGTCCTTCATAGTTATCATGAAAAGTTTCAGGGATGGGGAATTTAACTCCACGGAAAGCGTCGAAATCTTGTATATCCGGCATCCAGTTCCGATGTGGCGCTTTGTGATAAAGCAACAAACAGAAAGGTTCCTGTCCTTTTTTTACAGAATCCATCCAATTGATGGCAAAATCAGTAATCAAATCGGTGGCATATCCGGGTTCATCTTTGGTGCTTCCGTCCTGATGAATAAATGTAGGATTGTAGTATTGTCCCTGATCGTCCATCGTAATCCAATAATTAAATCCGGTAGGTTGGCTCCGCAAATGCCATTTACCCACCATAGCGGTTTTGTATCCTACTGATTGTAGCAATTTAGGAAAAGTAACCTGAGTACTATCGAATCGTACTCCGTTATTAATTTGTCCATTGGAATTGCTATGTTTACCAGTCAGCACACAAGCACGGCTGGGTGCGCTGATGGAATTAGCGCAAAAGCTGTTGCGAAAAATAACGCCTTCATTGGCAATCCTGTCAATGTTGGGTGTTTTTATGTAGGGCGACCCATAAGCGCTGATGGCTTGATAAGCATGGTCGTCCGACATAATATAGATAATATTCGGTTGTTGCGCTTTTTGAGCGAATACATTTCCCGCGCTTGCAACGGCTAATGGCAATAATAAAACGGATGTACGATTCATGATTTTTGATATGAGTGCTGACGAGCTAACTTTAAAAAATTATTTTACAAATTTAGAAGCAATAGTTCCGTTGTTTGTTTTCACTTTTACCACATAAACTCCTTTTTCGGGAACAAAAGCTTCAGCAAAGTTAAGACCTTCCACACAATTTACAGCTTGTTGACTGATGATTTGTCCGGAAATATTGTAGATAGAAACTTCAGCATGGGTAGCTACCGGTGAATTGAAAGAAATAGTCGCCAAATCTCCGTTAACGCTTACGTTCAATTCTTCCGGAGCAATTCCGGTAGTTTTAATACTTGTAGCGCCGCTTTTGAAATGAATGGTAATATCATCAACATATATGATATAATTGGGTTTTGCGGATCCGTCGGGAGTATATCCCATCGCTCTTACCGGGCTGACAGCAATTCCAACAATTTCTTTGTAGGGCTCTTTGTATAAGGTCCAAAAATTTGGAGTAAATGGGAATTTAACTTCATTCCAGGTTTGGAAAGCGTGATTGGTGACAGGAGGAACGGCAATGATATCCGGTCCGACTTCAGTTCCGTAGTTTCCTCCGAGTTGTCCTTCTGCAAGTACTTTATCTCCGGTTGCATTGACATATTCTCCTTTCCAGGAAAGTAATAATTTGACGGATAAGTTTCCTGCGGTAGTGCTGATATTGTTAATGGCTTCGTAAAATTTAACCGTCACATGGGTAATGGAATCAGTTGCAATACTTGATAGTGGAATAGGCGTATCGAAGAGCATTTTGAAACCTTGCCATTGTGTCAGTCCGTTGATTTGTTCGTATTTCAGCGCTTTAGCGCTCGGATTACCGGTGGTCTGAGGGTTATTGACAATGGCTGCATCGAGGTAGCGACCTGCCATTGCAGCGTCTGCACAATGTTTGGATATTGATGCCGGAAGTCCGTTTTCAAAATCAAATTTGATAGGGTCTTTTGCATTTGCTGTAAAAACGCATGCAATACAAACTAATGAGAGTAAAATAATCTTTTTCATAAAATTCATGTTTTAATTGATTAATAATTGCTAGCTATTTGGATTTGAGATGGTTTTGACACCATCTCAAATAATTTTAATATCCCGGATTTTGCTTGATAATATTTTCTCCGTTTTCGTTTTTCCCTCCTTTATCGATTTCCGTTTGAGGGATGGGGAAAAATTCATGTTTACCGCGTTTCCACTTGGGAGCGAGTACCGTTTCCGCTTGATTCCAACGCAATAAATCGGGGTAACGTTCGAATTCAAGAGCCAATTCAATCCGGCGTTCATGTACGATAGCATTGAATATATCTTGTTTGGAGGTAACGGTTACTTTCGGCAAAACGGCATTATTGTTTCCTCTTGCACGTGCGCGAACCATTTCCAAAGCGTCCAGGGCTTCTTGCGTTTTTCCTAATTCGTTGCAGGCTTCCGCATGAATCAATACGATTTCAGCATAACGGACCAAGCGTACATTGACCCAACCTCCTTGTTTATCGGGATGTGCAGCGCGTTCATTCGCCCGGATATAGACTTTCTTATTGTAGTATAAATTAGCCGCTGACTCGGGAATAAATGTTCCATCATCCATAGTAGTTCCCCTGACGAGGACAGTCGCCTCTTTCCTCGGGTCGCCTTCTTCATATTCGTCCAATAATTTTGCGGAAGGGACGTTGAATCCCCAGCCTAAATCGAGGTCAACGCTTCTGACTCCCTGGATTTGAGCAAACTCTGTTTTTGCATCGGTATATAAATTGGTTTCCGCTTGTATTTCAAATACCGATTCGGAACAATTTTCATATTCTTCCCTGAAAATCTTGTCGTATGGCGTATTTAAATCATATTCTCCCGAAGAGATGATTTCAGAAGTGAGGCTGTAAATTTCCGACCACCTGTTCTGCAACATATAAAGCTTAGCTAAATAGGCTTGCGCTGCACCTTTGGTAGCGCGTCCCGCCCATTTCATTCCCCATTCCGATTTGGAGGGAAGAGGACAATCAATAGCAAATTTGAAATCTTTTTCTATAAAATCGTAAGTTTCCTGTAGCGTGGAACGTGGAGGTATTGGGTCATCTACAGTTAGTCTTTTTTCCAGCAATTGCATTCCTCCATAAAGGCGCGCCAGGTTGTAGTAATAAAATCCCCTGAGGAAACGGGATTCGGCAATCAATCCTTGTTTTTCTGCTTCTTTTTCGGATTTGGTATAAAGTGAATCGATATAATGAATGGCTTTATTTGATTTAGCGACTCCTTCAAGATTGGTAGTGTAGGCTGAATTGATGAATAGATTTCCGTTTGGACTGAATGTAAAAGCTTCCATTTGGATGTGAGGGCCTCCATCGGTAGGTAAACTTCCTTTATCCGCATCGTCGGCAATGATGCTGTACATGGAAATCAACGGACGACCGCTTACTCCCATTTGTCTCATGTGGGCATAGGCATCAAAAAGCGCTCCTGCCGACATCGCTTCCAGATCATCTTCCGGTACATCCTGAATCCTTGTTTCTCCATAGGGTAATCTATCCAGGAAATCATCGCATGATGCTGTCAATAATAAAAATGCGATTGTTGCTGCTAATATATATAGATATTTCATATTGTTGTCAATTGTTTAAAAATTAAAATTTTAAGTTTACTCCAAAAGTGATCGTGGTAGGCATAGGATATAATCCTCCATCGTCAATTCCTTGATTCATCGCATTTTTTGCTTCAAACTCAGGAGTCCATCCCTCGAAAGAAGAGATTGTAAACAGATTCTGGGCATTCACATACAAGCGACAATTGGTCAATTTTATTTTAGAAATCATATTTTTAGGTAAATTATATCCCAATTGAACGTTTCTCAGGCGGAGGTAAGAACCGTCTTCGATGAAAAAATCGGAAGTTTTGAAATTATTCGGTCTGGCCATTGCCAGGATGGGATAGGTATTGGAGGTGCCTTCTCCATGCCATCTGTCTTTCCATTCCGCTAAGTAATTGTATTGGTTGTAAGCAAACGGAACTTTTTTCGAATCATAAATTTCGTTTCCGTAAACACCGGCAAAATCAGCTTCCAGGTCAAATCCTTTGTATCCTACTTTGAAATTAAATCCGTAGTAATAGGGAGCAAAATAGGACCCGAGCAAATCACGATCTTTATTGTCCGGTTCAACTTTACCATCTCCGTCAATATCCACAAAACGGAAATCTCCCGGTTTTGCTTCAGGTTGCATTTTTTCTCCTTTATCATTTACATAAGCATCAATTTCCTCCTGATTCTGGAAAATACCATTGGTTCTTGCACCGTAATAGGACGCAATGGTTTCTCCGACACGGCTGATGCATATTCCGTTAAAAACCTCATTCTTGTCTCCTAAATCAGTTATTTTATTATTGATATAGCTAAAATTAGCTCCGATAGAATAGTTAACATCTCCGATATTGCTTTTCCAGTTAGCGGTCAATTCAATGCCTTTATTGACCATATTTCCAATATTTGAAAAAAGAAGATCCTCTCCTCCGGCTATAATACTTTTTTTTGCTAGAAAATGGCTTGTTTTTTTGTGGAAATAAGTCGCCTCCAGAGACAATTGTTGCTGCAATAATGTTGCTTCAAAACCTCCTTCCGAACCGGTCATCACTTCCCAGGTCATACTAGGATCTGCGTAGGATTTTATTTTCGGTACATATAAAATATCTTTTCCAAATACGGCGATTGTACCTTTCGGATTGACAAAAGTCCATTGATCGTATGCTCCTATTGGACGGTCATTTCCTAATTGTCCCCAACTGCCTTTCAATTTCAAGTAGTCTAACCAGCTCTTCGTTCCCTGCATGAAGCTTTCTTCGGAGATCACCCATCCTAATCCTGCTGAAGGAAAATATCCCCACTTATTTTCTGTTTCGGAAAATTTAGATGAAGCATCTGCCCTGAATGTAGCGGTCAGCAAATATCTATTTTTGAATGAATAATGTAAACGGGAAATTACGGAAACCTGAGATTCTTCTCCTTTAGAATCTTCATTTTTCTGAGTATTAGGATCTCCCATAGTTAACATTTGAAAATGCTCATCCGTTCTGTCTTTATTTGTAATCGTATCTCTTGACGCTTTATAACCTTCATTTCCTTTGTAGTTGGTAACAAAACCGGCAATCAATTTCAATCGATGATCTCCTTTGAAAGCATCTTCATAAGTAAAATAATTTTCGGTTTGAAGCGTCCGGTATTCGGTTTCACTGCGGCTGAGAGAACTTTTATCATTCTTTTGCCCGTCGTTTAATTTGAATTTTTCTTTGTAGACTTTTCCGTAATTGATGCCGATATCTCCGTAAATGGCTGAACGGAATGTCAGTTTCTTGAACAGGAGAAATTCCGTGTAAATGTTGCCGATTGCCCTGTATCCGTGAGATTTGGAATCCCCTCTTCCTATATTCATATTGGCAACCGGATTACCTACCTGAGGTTGAATTAATCCGTCCGGCAGCATATAAGAACCGTCTTCTTTGTATGGACTATAAGTAGGCATTGCCTTAACGGCGTTTTTTAATAAATCTTCATTCGTGATATTGGAATTCGCATTTCTTGTCCATTGACTCAATGCGGCGTTTCCTCCTATCTTCCACCAATCGGATAATTTGTAATCATTATTGAAACGAAGTGTAAAACGGTCATAATCTCCGTACTTCAGAACTCCATCCTGAGTGAAATAACTACCGCTGAAGAATGTATTGCTTTTATCGTTTCCACTGGTCACACTGAATGAAACGTTGGAAATAGGTGCATTCTGAGTAATCTGATCTAACCAATTGGTTCCTGTTCCTGCAACCTGAGGGACAAATTGGTGAGGGTTGGGATCTCCCGCATCCATTGCGGTGTATTGAAGTTGTTCATTCAATAATTCGGTAAATTCATCTCCGTTTGTTAACTTCAAACGATCTCCGGGAAGTATTGTCTGAAAACCGGTATAGGCGTCAATGTTGACGGATGTTTTTCCTACCTGACCTCTTTTGGTATTGATAATGATAATCCCTGCCGCCCCTTTGATACCAAACATAGCCAAAGACGAAGCGTCTTTCAGTACTTCTACCGATTCAATATCAGAAGGATTCACAAATTCGGCATTGTCAACGAGCATTCCATCAACCAGATAAAAAGGACTGTTTGCTGCATTATTACCGCTCAACGAACCTAACCCCCGAATTCTGATGGTAGGCGCCGATCCGGGAGATCCGGAATTGGAAACAGTAAGACCCGGTACTTTTCCTTGTAAACCGGAAATAGCCGATTGGGAAGGAGTTGTCATCAACTCAGACCCTTTTACCGAAACGATAGAACCTGTCAGATCTCTTTTTTTAACAGTTCCGTACCCGATAGCGACCACCTCGTCGAGCATCATTGCATCGGGGCTCATTTCAACATCGATTTGTGTTTTCCCTTGAATCGTTACTTCCTGAGTAGCCATTCCTAAATAGGAATAAACCAACGTTCCATTGTTTGGAACAGTAATAGAATACTTTCCGTCTACATCCGTAATCGTTCCTTTAGATGTGCCTTTTTGTACAACGGAAACTCCAATCATGGATTCTCCATTTGTCTTGTCGGTAACAATACCGTTGACTGTGATTGTCTGTTGTGCATACGCTTGCCAGATAGAACAACAGGCAAGGACTAAAAAAAGTATGACTTTCTTCATGTGTCTCATGTGTTTTTGAATGATAAAAAATTATTGAATTTATATTTATTCCGAAATAAGAAATTACGGAACAAAGGTAGAGGCAACCGTTTTTTCTTCATAAAAAAGGCCTACCACAACAATACCACAGAGATTATTTTTTTTGAAAGGGTACCCCCACTTTACTACCGAGTGGGTTTATTATTTTGTTGATTTGAAAATGATTATGTGGTCTGTTGTTTTATAATTCGAGGACTTGGAAAGTGGTCTTTTATGGCTGTATCCGGCCGGTTTTTCGGGGTGATAATTTCTCCACAGGGAGAATGATTAAAAGATTAAATGCCAAAAGCAGGATGATCGGGGTTATTTTTGTTGTTGATTGCCTCCATAATATTTGAAGGAGCCCTTTTGTTTTGCAGTTCTTTTTTCATGAAATCCATATAGGGAGCGACGTGTTTGAAATATTTGTAGTATCCTTCGCAGAGATAATTTAAACCAGGTTCTCCATCCGGAGTATGGATGATTCTATTTTTAGGACATTCACCGTTACAGGCGAAAAGAAATTCGCATTGGAGGCAATATTCCGGTAAAGCGTTGAATTTATCGGCGCCGAATTTCATTTGTTGTGAGGAATACATCATTTCAGTCAGTGTTTTTGTCCGGATGTTTCCGAGTTTGTATTCCGGAAAAACAAAATGATCGCAGGCATATACGTCTCCGTTGAATTCTATGGCGCCGGCGTGGCCACAGGTTTTGGCAAAGATACAGGTTCCGGTTTTTTCTCCGACCCAATTAGCCAGCGTAGCATCGAAATATTGTACATAAAATTCTCCGACATCGTTGCGTACCCATTCATTAAAAATGGCAATCAGGAAATCTCCCCATTTTCCGGCAGGAACATTCCATGGAGCGAGATTACCATCGGTTAACCGTTCTACAATCGGAGCAAATTGAATAAAACGACAGTTTATTTCTTTGAAAAAACGGTAAAATTCAAGAGGATAATCGACATTGTAATCGTTGACTACAGCCATTACGTTGAATTCGACTCCGTGTTTTTTCAGCAAATTAATGCCTTTCATGACTTGTATGAAACTGGGGCGTCCATCGGCTGTTCTACGGTAAGTATCATGACAATGTTGAGGTCCGTCAATGGAAATGCCAATAAGAAAGTTGTTGTCTTTGAAAAATTTGCACCAATCGTCGTTCAGCAGGGTTCCATTTGTCTGCAGACAGTTGTCAATGGGTCGTCCGCGACCGTATTTTTTTTGGAGTTCGAGTGCTTTTTTGTAGAATCCTATATTCCGCATCAAGGGTTCTCCTCCGTGCCAGGTGAACAGAACTTCCGCCATTGTTTGGGATTCAAGGTATTGTCCGATGAATTTTTCCAGTAAATCCTCCGGCATAACAAATTTTTTTTCCTCGGAATACAATCCTTTTTTCTCTAGGTAATAACAGTATTTACAACGAAGATTACAAACTGAACCGATGGGTTTCAGCATGACATACAATGGATTGGCGAACGGAGTAAAGGTATTTCCTATCATCATACTTTAATCTTCATACGTTATGATTTTCCATCTCATCGTGCAAAAATAACAAACGATATATTGATAAACAATCAATTACTGTTAAAATTATATCGAACGCATTTTAAATTAACGAATATCAATGAAGATAAAGGCGTTAAACGAAGTTACAGGAAATACATGAATCTTGCCACGAACCCTTCAAATTTTTAAGAGACAACTCCTTCGAGTCTTCGTGGCAAAAGAAACAACGGCTAAGACTCGAAGAAGAATCTTCTCCATAAAAAAATGCGATTCTCACGAACCGCATTCCCTTTACACTATTAACATTTTACACATATTTTGAATTTGAACTCTTTTTCGATTAATTAAAGTATTGTTACCAAGCTTCCCATTACATGAGAAAAAACCACGTAAGCGAAAATCAAAGACATGAAACCGAATACTTTTACTTTTCCCCAGTTGATGGATAATGTTTTTGTTTCAGCTGTTTGTGCAACTTGTTTGG
>JAVBSK010000331.1:0-3726 GCA_031556755.1 Bacteroidales bacterium
ATGCTTTCTGGAAACAACCGCATACATTATTTGAGAAGTACAATTACGGTTTCTGGTTACATTTTTATCTTTATAATGACTTGAAATCATGGGGCAAGTTAAACCGGGATGAAAACTACCTGCAAACATTGGATAAAGAATATTATTCCGGAAAATTAATTATTCCTCAACGTAAAAAATAATCATTTGTGTCATGAAGAAAATAATATATTTCTCCATTTTATACTCATTTTTTTCGCTCTCTGTTTTCGCTCAGAAAATAGATTTATCGGGAAAATGGAATGTCACAATCAATTCGGAGCGACACATGATAGAACTGCCTGGCTCTTTGTCTGAAAATGGGATAGGAACACCGGCTAAAGACTCGTTGACCAATATGCTGACGGAAGGTTTCTCTTTTGTGGGAAAAGCCAGCTATGAACGGGAAATCGTTATTCCTGAATCATATAAAAACAAACCTGTTGAATTATGGATGGAACGCACCAAAGTTTCAGAAGTTTTTATCAACGACGCCTTTGCAGGAATGCAAAAATCAGTCTCAACACCACATGTCTACAATATCGGAAACTTGTTGAAACCTGGAAAAAACAAGATAAAAATCATGGTGGATAATACTAAAAACCGATTGCCGCTCGGAGGTTCTCATGCCTATTCCGAACATACGCAAACGAATTGGAACGGCATCCTCGGAGATTTTTATTTACGGCAAATTCCTGAAGTATCATTAAATAATATTTTTATTAACACTGAAAAAAATGGCATCTGTAATATTTTTTTCGTCCTGAATGCATCCGACTATCGAAAAGTAAATATACAAGTGCTTATTACGGATGCCAAAGGAAAAACAGTCAGCAAAATCAAGAATGATTTTCATATACAAAACAATTCAACTATAAAACAACAATTGCAATTGAAAATACCCGACCCACAGCTCTGGGATGAACACAATCATTATTTATATACACTGAAAATCGAGATTCCGGGCATGGATTCCAAAGAAATTAAATTCGGGATACGTGATTTTCAGGTACGGGGAAAACACTTGTCCAATAACAACCGGATTGTTTTCCTGCGTGGAAAACATGAAGGAGGTGTATTTCCCCTGACAGGTTATCCTTCCATGAAAAAAGAAGATTGGAAACGCAATATGAGCATTGCACAATCTTATGGAATCAATCATTACCGGTTCCATTCCTGGACCCCGCCCCGGGCAGCCTTTGAAGCGGCTGACGAATTAGGCGTTTTCCTGCAACCGGAACTACCACTTTGGGGTAAATACACGGCTACTGATACTGTTTTGTTCAATTATATGATGACGGAAGGTGAAAGAATCATGCAAACTTTCGGCAATCATCCCTCCTTTGTCATGTTTACATTGGGAAATGAATTGGAAGGTGACACCTCCCTGATGGTGAAAGTCGTCAATCAATTGAGAGCGATGGATGATCGCCACCTATATGCCCTGGGATCCAATAATTTTTACTGGGATCCGCAAACCCATCCTACTGAGGATTTTTTTGTGGCCATGAGGAACGGAAAAGCGCAAACTGACATGAGTACTGATTTGCGGGCCTCATTTTCCTTTGCCGACTCCGATGGGGGTGGAATCATCAATTGTTTAAAACCCAATTCGGAACGTAACTTTTCCAAAGCAATCCACTCCCTGAACAAGCCGGTTATCGGACATGAAACCGGACAGGATCAGATTGTTCCAGACTTCAAGGAAATTGAAGCAGAGAAAGGAGTATTGCAAGCCCGTAATTTTTCTGTATTCAAACGAAGATTGGAGTGCGCAGGAATGATTGACCAAGCGGAGCGATTCTTAAAATCTTCCGGCGCTTTGACTGCACTTTGCTATAAAGAAGAAATTGAGATGGCTTTACGTACACCCAACTTTGGAGGGTTTCAGTTGCTTGATCTACAGGATTATCCCGGACAGGGAACTGCTTTAGTCGGCATATTGAATGCTTTCATGAACCCGAAAAATGTAATTAGTCTTGATAAATGGAAAGAATTTTGTAACGATGTCGTGCCTTTAGCTCGCTTCAAAAAATATTGTTGGAAAAACAATGAAGATTTTACAGGACAAATTGAAATTGCTCATTACGGAGCTACATCTTTCTCCCCTGCTGAAATTGTATGTACTTTACAAGACCAATCCGGAACAACAATAATTTCCAAAACATTTTCTTCACAGGAGATTGTACAGGGAAAAATTAATCTTGTCGGAAACTTTGATTGCCCTTTGAAACGCTTTTTACAACCGGAAATGTTGACATTAACTGTTTCAATTTCTCATACTTCTTACAAAAACTCATGGAATATCTGGGTATATCCCTCCTACTACAAACGGGAAATAAAAGAAGGCGCCTTTGGCAGTGTAAGTATTACCAGAGATAAATCTGTTTTTGAAAAAATAAAAATCGAAGGAAACAAACGTTTACTTTATATTCCTAAACATGAAGACTTTGATTCCCTGTCTGTCGGAGGATTATTCATTACGGATTTCTGGAACTACGGTATGTTCCATGGAATTGCGAAAAGCGTAAAAAAAGAACCTTCTCCCGGAACAATGGGAATACTGACAGATCCCAGCCATCCTCTGTTCGATTCTTTTCCGACCGATTTTCATACCAACTGGCAATGGTGGAATATTATCAAAAATTCCCGTCCAATGATATTGGATGAGATGCCTGAAAAATATCTTCCCATCGTACAGGTTGTAGATAATTTCGACCGGAATCATAAGTTGGGACTCATCTATGAACTTCCGGTTACGAATGGTAAAATCCTGGTTTGTGCATCCGACCTGTTTGCATGCAGTGAAGAACCGGAAGTGCTGGCATTATGGAACAGTATGATGGATTATTTATCAGAGAACAAATAAACATGATAATTTTTAAACAATGAATAAATGTATTATTTTCTGCATTACATGCTGTTGTAGTTTATTTCTACAGGCTCAGGTTGCTTCCGAAAAAACATACCTGAATGCTCTTAAACAAGAGTTTCAGAAGAAATGGCCGAATAACAGAACAATTAATCTTGTTTTTCATGGGCACAGCGTTCCAAGCGGATATTTCAATACGCCAAATGTCAAAACTTTACAGGCATATCCCCACTTGACTCTGGAAAAAGTGAAAGAGGCTTATCCCTATGCCGTAGTAAACAGTATAACCACTTCCATCGGAGGTGAAAACGCCGAACAGGGAAGTAAACGTTTCCTGAATGAAGTATTGGTTCACCGGCCTGATGTTTTGTTTATTGATTATGCCTTGAATGACAGGGGAATCGGATTGGAAAGAGCGCAGAAAGCGTGGGAATCAATGATTAAAAAAGCCTTGGATAAAGGAATCAAAGTCATATTGTTGACACCGACTCCCGACTTGACGGAAGATATTTTAAATCCGGACGCTCCATTGGAAAAACATTCCCGACAAATCAGGGAATTGGCAAACAAATACCAGTTAGGATTGATTGACAGCTATGCTGCTTTCAAGAATCTCAAACAAAACGGAGAAGATCTGAAAACATACATGAGCCAAAGCAATCATCCGAATGAAAAAGGACATATCGTAGTCTGTGAATTAATCCTTCCCTGGCTGATGGATGACGGACAATGGAAACAAATACAAAAAACGGAAGTGAAAACAATCATGAAAAAAGTAGCCGATTGGCAACTCGACTTTTTTGAAGCGCAGGTAGCCAAAGGTTCCCAATGGGCTA
>JAVBSK010000383.1:0-2799 GCA_031556755.1 Bacteroidales bacterium
GTAGCATAAATTTTAATGCTCGGGATTGTAATACAAGTTTTTCTCCTTTTTCCAATTGCCCCTCGTTGACAACCATTAGTATAGGTGCAGAAGTTACAAAAATTCCAGATCAATTACTCTTGCGTTCAAATGTAAAAATCATATCTATTCCTGAAGGAGTTAAAACAATAGGTGCGCACTCTTTCTGTGAGTGCAAAGAATTGACTTCAGTTACCTTTCCTAAGAGTCTTATTTCAATAGGAGAAGCTGCATTTTCCGGATGTAATAAAATAACAAAAATTGACCTGTCTGAATCGGTTACTACCCTCGGTGCATACGCTTTTTACGGGTGCACATCATTAACTAACATTACCGCACACAGTATGATTCCTGCATCTTGTGCGACTTCAACTTTTGAAGACGTAAATATTAATACCTGTATACTTCATGTCCCCAAGCAAAGTATTCCTCTTTATGAAAAAGCCAGAGGATGGAGAGATTTTTTGAATATTTCCGAAGATATTATTACAGAGGCTTCCTTTAATTCAGAAATAAGTATTTTTAATTTATCCATTTATCCCAACCCCGCTAAACTAGATTTATTCATTCAATCTGATTCGCCAATCGAAAAAGTTGAAATTTACAATCAATCGGGAATCTGTGTGTTGGTAGAGAATGTATTTATGGAAAGTATTAATGTATCAGCCTTATCTGATGGATTCTATTTTGCCCGGATTTATATTGACGATATTCCGGTGATCAAGAAATTTATAGTCAGAAAGTAAATTGGGGTTATCGAACTTTCAGGGAACACCCGCTGCAGTTTTTCAACTGCGGCGGGTGTTTGTATATCTTCAGTATCAATATACTTATTCAATGAAACAAAAAAGCATCAATTATACCCATGTAATGAAACAAAATAAATAAAAACACACCCATGTAATGAAACATTTCCTTATCTTTGTATCATAAAATGAGAGAATTATGTTTGAACGCAACATTGAAAAGGAATTGAACCTTTGGGCGAATGACGCATACCGCAAACCACTTGTGTTGCGAGGAGCCAGACAAGTAGGGAAAACAACGATTGTAAATCGTTTTGGTGCAAAATTCGAAAATTATCTTTCTGTTAATTTGGAAAAAACAGATGCCAAGAGAATATTTGAATCTACGGACAACGTGAGAGAATTGTTGCCTTTATTGTTTTTATATTGCAACGTAAGAAAAAGCGAGGGTCGAACTTTACTTTTTATAGATGAAATTCAAAATTCACCTCATACGGTATCATTATTGCGCTATTTTTACGAAGAACTACCGGAGGTTCATGTGATTGCCGCCGGGTCGCTTTTAGAAACAATGTTGGATAGTCATATCTCTCTAACGGTAGGAAGAGTGCAATATATGGCGTTGCATCCCTGTTCATTCACTGAGTTTATGAATGCAATAGGCGAAGAACGTTTTTTAGATCCAATACGTAACGCAAATCTACCTGATGCATTTCATCATACTCTGAATGAACTCTTTAACAAATATTCGCTTATCGGTGGTATGCCTGAATCCGTAGCTCGATATGCTTCCGAAAAAGATTTTACTGTCCTTGACAAAGTCTACAACGGCTTGTTGAACGCTTATAAAAACGATGTGGAAAAGTATGCGAAAAACAATACGCAGGTATCTGTTATCCGTTATATATTGGAAAATGGCTGGACTTTTTCGGGTGAAACCATTACTTTGGGTGGATTTGGAGGTTCGCCGTACAAGGCGCGGGAAACAGGAGAAGCTTTTCGTATGTTGGAAAAAGCCATGTTGCTTGAATTGGTTTATCCATTAACAAGCGCCATTATGCCGGTGATTTCAGACCATAAAAAAGCGCCGAAACTTTTTTGGCTTGATGCCGGACTGGTAAATTATGCGGCGAATATCAGAAAGGAATATATCGTTTCGAGCAGCTTGATGGATACATGGAGAGGCAAAGCAGCCGAGCAGATTGTCGCACAAGAATTAAGAGCTCTTTCATTTGATGTGGGGGGAAAGCGTAATTTTTGGATGCGCGCCAAACGAGGCAGTGTTGCAGAAATGGATTTGGTTTATCAATTTGATGGCAAAATAATCCCAATTGAGGTTAAAAGCGGGCACAATGCCCGGTTGAAATCATTGCATCAATTTATGGATGAAACTTCACACGATATTGCTGTTAGAATATGGACAGGGAAATACAGTATTGACGAAGTGAAGACTCAAACTAATAAAACTTTCCGGCTTATAAACCTGCCGTTTTATATGATTTCGACATTACCGGATATTTTGAAGAAAAACAGTTGATATTTATAAATATCGTAGTTTTATTAATTATGGCGAGTGTTTGTAACTACCAAATACAGGCATCTATTTTTTCAAATAAGAAAAAAAACAAGCATATATTTTCCCAAATAAGATAAAAAATAGGCATATATTTTGAGAAAATATAAAGAATCAGTATATTTGTCTCTGCATATTTTTATAACAAGAGGATGATAATTAGACGGTTATCTGACGATCGATAAATCTCAGTTTATTGAATGAATCTCAACCATGCTCAAGCTGTTGACAGATGAACATCCAAGAAAGTTGATTTTGTTATCGATCATTTATCTAATAAAATGGCGGTAGAATGTAAATTCAAAACATTGGGCAAACCCATGAATTTGATTGGTTTTAATAATTTCTGTAATGACGAAGCCATTCAGAAAAGATATGTTGTGAATCGCAACTTGAATACTACACATAACAATTCACAGTTTATTCAAGGATTTTTGGTAGGGAAAATAAAGCCGTAAACAA
>JAVBSK010000129.1:0-3431 GCA_031556755.1 Bacteroidales bacterium
TATCCAGAAACCAAGCTTGAATCATATTTTAAGTTATTCATTCCATACTTGGTTTCAAAGTCTTTCAATACTTTGGGAAGCGGGGTTCCGAAATAATTCTCTTGTACAAATACAGAGTCCTTCCCCAAGTTTTTTTGCGCATGGACTATAAAGGAAACAAAGATGGGGATCAGCATGAGGAAGATGTATTTTTTCATCTTTTTATGATTTTCTTCACCATGTTTGTTTGTCCCGATGAAAATTTCAACATATATACGCCTTCCGGTAAATGGGCGACCTGCAACGAACAGCAACCTTCGTCCGTAATGGTCTGTTCAAAAACTTTTACTCCTGTTAATGAATAAATACTGATCCGACAGTTTTTCTCCTTTACCGGGAAGTTTATGTTCAGTACGTCTGCAACCGGATTCGGATAAAATAAAATCTCCGTTTCGATCGTTTCTTTTTCTTTTGACGAAGCGGAATATTTTTGCACCACAATAGATTTCAATACTACCGGTTTGGTGCTTAATGAGTCACCTCCGGTAACCCGGTAAGTCACCGGGAATTTTCGATGGACATTCTCCGTAAAAGTGACGCAATTATCCGCATCCAGGTTTGTATATTCACGAATACATTCTCCATCCCTGCAGATTCTCACTGACCGGTCTTTAGCCGTACTTTTTCCTTTCAGGACAATCGTGACGTTTTCTGCATCGGGGACCGTAAATTCGACAGAACCCCCATCTTTCAATCCCCTGATACGAAAGTGTTTTCCTTCATTACTGCATGCACCTTCAGCAGGTTCCACATTGGCATAATAAGATTTCAATGCAATCCGATGAGGAATTGTTATATAGTTTGTGTCTTTTACGACATAATCGGCCTGTCCGAATGTTTTCACAGGAAGCATTCCCAGAAAAAGTAATGTAATAACATATATGTTTGTTTTCATCTTTTTATAGAATGGATAATTAGAAAGTTACGAGTTGTAAATTTTTAGTTCTTAGTTCAATTCACCTTGGTCCTGGCCCCGGGGATGTACCGACAGTTGTCAGCATACTTGTTGTAGTAAACGTAGCAGCCTGCGTCCCTTTGGTATAGTCAGCACCTTCATAGACTCCGTGGAAATTTGTTCCGCCGGATACGTTTCCTCCCGAATATATTGTATAATTTGTATTTGCTGTAAATTGAGGACTGCTGAATAAAAGCGTCATCTTACTGTAAGAACGGGGGAGTTTATACGTCAGGACTTCTCCGGTCGAGGATTCTATCCGGATCAATTGTCCGGCGTTAACACTTCCGCTTGTATTGTAAACCAATGAACGTTGCGTCGATACACTTGCTGTAGGATTGCTGGTAGCTCCACCGGTTCCAACCAGGGTTCCTCCCGTAATTTTGAATGTATGTTGGTCGCAATCAAATCCTTCTTCCGGAGCGGTATTGCCAGAAGAAACGATTAATCCTCCCGTAATTGTCATGGTTCCGTTGGAATCTATCCCATCGTTAGTTGAACTGTACACATATATTTCTCCGCCATTGATGGTTATATTTGTTGCCGCATTGATCCCATCGTCATTCGCCTCAATCTCAATTTTTCCACCATTGATAGTCAGGTTTTTCTTACTTTCCATTCCTTCCGAACCGGATCCGGTGGTCTTGATGATAATTGTTCCCGAATTGACCGTCAGATTTCCCTGACTTTTGATTCCTTTAGCCGATGAGTCCAATTTAGAGTTGTACTTATATATTCCGCCGGAAGTCGTTACAAAAATATTTCCTCCGTTGAACACCAAGGCGCTATCCACGCTGATTCCTTTTCCTGCACTTCCCGTGCTATTGATTGTCAGGGAGCAATCTCCGGAAATAGTAAAATTGGCTCCGCATTTGATTCCCGAAGGAGATGAGATATCCAAGTCTGAAGTATCATAATATGCATTGCCTGTTGTTTTCAGATTGATGGTTCCGCCAGAAACGGTCATGTTTCCCATACTCTTTAATCCTTTTCCTCCCTGTCCATTGGTTGTAATCTGGATGTTTCCTCCTGTGATAATCAGAGAATCTGTTTCACAATCAATACCGTCTTTCAAACTTGTGATTTTCAGATTTCCGCCATTCATCCTGAAATAATCGTTGACATGAATCCCATCGGAAACGGCCTGATTGATGACAATGGAACCATCATCAATCTGAATATAATCATCGCTGCAAATGGCATGCTTGTAATTACCAGACAAACTCAGGCTACCCTTTCCTTCGAAAATCAACTTGCCTTCACTAAAAAAAGCGCCCTTCATATCTTCATTCTCCACGGTAATGTAAGCACTTCCGTCCGACAAAGAGTTGATTGTGTTTTCCTGGAGTATCACAGTCGCTTTTTTTCCTGATTGAATATTAATTGCAGCGCCAGCAGGATTCTGAATGGAAACTCCGTTCAAAAGCAATTCAAATTTATAATTACTGTAGATTTTTACCGATCCGTTTGTCGTATTTCCGGATAAAATATAACGGACCTCAGTATCCGGAAGAGTAGAGTTTATTATTACGTTTTGTCCATTGGAAACAATCGAAATTCCATTGTTCTCGAATGGATTGACAATTTGAACTACATTACCGGAAAAAGCAATCGAGACGTTCTTTTCCTGGATGACGCTTCCGTTTTCTTCCCAAATAGTTGCAAAATCCTCATATATCCAATACTTATCGGCATCCGGATTCTGAGCATAAAGCATCCCTTTCAGGCATAAAACACAGATACTTGTTATTGTTATTATTTTTTTCATTCTCATATATTTTTAAAATTCATTATTTTCCGATACGGAATACAAAAGAAAGGAATAGAAAAGTTTGATAAAAATAAAATCAACAAATCGTTTGTTTTCATCTACCAAGCAAGAGGTGTGGTAAATGCTTAGGTGCAAAAATGTCATATCTGTCGAAAAAAAATGACAGAGGAAGACAGGCTGTATGGGTTTTATATTTTGAATGTCTGATTGATGATACCGGTCAAGCTTACAAACTGAGTTCCTTCAAATACTGTACAAACTTTCTTTTCTTTAAATAATTAAACGTATAAAATACATTTAATTAGAATCTGTTGTTTTTTTGCATTTTTATGAATACTTTTACCATCCCTTTTATTTCTGAATCATGATATCATGAAAAGAGCTTATAACTTATATTAAAGGGATTTAACATATGCTTTACATCATAACAACAACATTTTATTAAAATCAAACTATAATTATTAAATATTTAATCATGAGAAAAAAACATTCCGGACTTGGAATATTTTCTAAAAAGTGGACAGTATTTCTATTTATTAGTCTTTTTTTAGTTCAAATATCCTGTCAAAATAAGCCTAAAGAAACTTTTGAAGTGGGGAACAACACATTTTTGCTCAATGGAAAACCATTTGTAGTTAAGGCGGCAGAAATGCACTATCCTCGTAT
>JAVBSK010000019.1:0-11656 GCA_031556755.1 Bacteroidales bacterium
TATCCACGGTGCTTTATGCTTTTGGAGAATATCCTTTGTAAAACGTCAAACTAACTTGCCGGTTGATGCGATAAGAAAGTCGTTTGGTTCCGGTAGTTTTCGTTATCCGTATAAATGTAGAGGAGACTGCCAGTCTTGATGGTGTCTATTACATCTTTGGCGATGGAATGAGGCAGGGCGGGACAACCGAAACTTCTACCCAATCGTCCGGATGAGGTGATAAACGATGGATTACAATAATCTGCTCCATGTATGACAATAGCCCGTTCCCGGGCTTTGTCGTTGATCCCTTTTTCCAAACCGTTGAGAATCAGAGAATATCCGTTTCCTCCCTGGTATGTCTCCCCGGTCAGATAAAAACCGGGAGAACTTTGATAAGAGCCATTCCGATTTGAAAACGAAGTTGCATAATTTCCTCCGCTATTGCGGCCATGGGCGACTACAGACTTGAACAATATCTTGCCGGCCTTGATGTCGAATACAAAAAAACGATCTTCAGTAGACGGTTTGGTGAAATCAATCAGAGTGATAATGTGATTCTTTGCAGTCTCTACTAAATGAGAAGCAGCGATTGCCTGCCTGAATGCTTCGTAGTTGATAAGGGGTGTTTCGCCGCATATCCTTTCATAAAGCGTAAAACATTCGGAATCTGCTTTTGCATCTTTTTCCGAACTTGTGCCGATAAAGAAAGAGAGAGGATTAAGAATTAAAACGAAAAATAGAACGAACCTGTACATGATAATTGTTTAACGTAAAATGAATAAGTTGAGATTAAAAGATGCTGAGATCAGGAATTTATCTATTCGATAATAAAAACTAAAGATTGCTCAACGGGAGCCCAATTGAAAACGAACTCGGCGTGAGAAGTCGCATTGCGTACACACATGTGAGAGCGTGGAGTCGTACCCAGCGTCGCGCTGTATTCAATCAATTCTTTCCGTGGAAAGTTGACCGGAACGCCATGGATATATCCTCCATTACAGAAACGATTGGCATATGGAGCGAAACCGCCGATTTCGGTAGTTCCGTCCACATAAAATTGCATCTTGGCCTTTTTCTCTTGTATGACAAAAATGCCAAGCGGAGTTTCTTTCTGATAAGGAGGTTTATGCAATCCCGTTGTAGCAGGATTCATACTTCTTATCAGCCATTTCCCCTCTGAAAATTCCATCGTCGCAATATTCTGGTTGGTCCTGTCTACAAATATTACACGTCTGAAAATAAGGGAATCAAGAGATATTTTTTTGATATACTTCCTGGGGACAAACCAATTTCCCCCTATGTGTGCAGTCTCAATATGCACACAGGAATCTTCTTCGGAAGACAATAATTTTACCAAAGAACCGTCTCGTTCGTATCTGCCTGGATACAATGAATCCTTTGATAAAAACAGAGGAATCGATTCGTATCTTTCTACCCCGAATGCATCTTGAACATTACCGTATTTATTACGGGTAAAATCAGAGACCAAAGGGGCTTCTCAATTTCTGTTTTTTCGGTTGAATATATATCCCCAGGAAACTGAGGATTCGTTTTGGATTGAATCCAATCTTTCCAATGCCGCTTTGATTTTGTCCCATTGAAAAATATGCACCCCTTTTTTGTATGGAACCGTATCTTCCAGTGTATGTTTATTGTAAAGAAAATCTTTTTCTAAGGTGATTTCCTTCGGAAGAAATTCTTCTTGCTGTATACGGATAACTGTCGAGTCTGCCATGGAAATTTTCATCTGCTGTTCCTTGTGGTTATCCATACACGAAACAGTCATAAGCCAGAGAGTTATTGTCAACAGATCTGTTAATTTCATCATCCTTTTCTAAACACTGCCGCCAAAGGTACAAAAAACGTGCAAGAATTTCACTATTTTTGCGTCTCAATAAAAAAATTACCTCTGTTGATGAAAGTTTGTATTGCGGAAAAGCCAAGTGTGGCAAGAGAAATTGCGGCTATCCTGGGCGCTAATCAGAAGAAAAACGGCTATCTGGAAGGAAATGGATTTCAAGTAACATGGACATTCGGACATCTTTGTTCCCTCAAAGAACCTCATGAATATTATCCCCAATGGAAACGCTGGTCTTTATCCGATTTACCGATGATTCCTTCCCGGTTTGGCATTAAGTTGCTTGATAATGAGGAGATTATTAGACAATTTAAGGTCATTGAGGAACTGATAATGCATGCGGAAGAGGTTGTCAATTGTGGTGATGCCGGTCAGGAGGGAGAGTTAATACAACGTTGGGTTATGCAGAAAGCAGGGTGTAAATGCCCTGTTAAAAGGTTATGGATCTCTTCCCTGACGGAAGAAGCCATCCGGGAGGGTTTTCAACAATTGTATAATGAATCGGAATTCAATAAGTTATATGAAGCTGGTCTTTCCCGAGCCATTGGAGACTGGTTGTTGGGAATGAATGCTACGCGATTATATACGGTTAAATACGGACAAAATAAACAAGTTTTATCCATCGGACGGGTTCAAACGCCTACTTTGGCCTTGGTGGTCAATCGTCAGTTGGAAATTGAGCAATTTAAATCTGAGCCTTATTGGGAGTTGAAGACAATTTATAGGAATACGACATTTTCGGTGACCAAAGGAAGATTTAATAAAGACCAGAAAGAAAATGGAGAAGCGATGCTTGAGCAGATCA
The DNA here is from genome assembly GCA_031556755.1 of Bacteroidales bacterium. Classification (GTDB taxonomy): domain Bacteria; phylum Bacteroidota; class Bacteroidia; order Bacteroidales; family Azobacteroidaceae; genus JAIRVZ01. The sequence continues at coordinate 2,646 of JAVBSK010000019.1, forward strand.
AGGGCGTCCCTTTTTTAATTACAGAAATCGACACTAAAAAAGGAGACGAACTTCCTCCCCGTTTGTTCGACCTCACCTCCTTGCAAGTGGAGTGCAATAAAAAATTCGGATATTCTGCGGAAGAAACTCTAAAATTGATTCAATCATTGTACGAGAAAAAGATAACGACATATCCCCGTGTAGATACGACATTTTTAAGTGAAGACATGTATCCTAAAATCCCCGGTATTTTAAAAGGATTGAAAAATTATATTTCTTTGACGGCTTCTTTATTACAGGAAAAAATTTCCAAAACAAAAAAAGTTTTTGATAATACGAAGGTTACTGATCACCATGCGATTATTCCTACGGGAATACATCCCGTCAATCTCACTGTTCAAGAAGATAAACTATTCGATTTGATTGCCAGGCGTTTTATTGCTGCATTTTACCCCAATTGTAAAATATCGACGACAACGGTTTTGGGAGAAGTTGCCGGAGTTGCATTTAAAGCGACCGGAAAACAGATCCTGAACCCCGGTTGGAGGGTTGTCTTCTTGAAAGGAAAAGAGGAGGAGGAGGAGGAGAAAGAATCGGAAGATGAAAAAACACTTCCTTTTTTCGAAACGGGGGAAAGCGGGATGCATGAGCCTTCTTTGATAGAAAAAATGACACAACCCCCTAAGTATTATACAGAGGCGACTTTGCTGCGAGCAATGGAGACAGCAGGTAAACTGGTTGATAATGAAGAGTTACGTGATGCCTTGAAAGAAAATGGAATAGGAAGACCTTCCACAAGAGCGGCTATTATTGAAACGCTCTTTAAACGGAATTATATCAGAAAGGAAAAGAAAAACCTATATGCTACTCCTGTAGGAATGAAATTGATATCAACCATACAATCGGAGTTGCTTAAATCTGCCGAACTGACCGGAATCTGGGAAAGAAAATTACGCCTGATAGAAAAAGGTGAATATGAGGCCAAATCTTTTATTGATGAATTGAAACAAATGGTGCAGGAAATAACTTTAACAATCAAACAAAATTAATTCGGTTGGATTTAAAAAAGATAAAGAGTTCTCACGAACTCTCTATCCCAATCTTTGTTAACCTTAAATCTAATACTATTATGAAAAAACCACGGAACAAAAGTAAAGGATTTTATCATATGTTGCAAATGTTTTAGCATGTTTAATTGTTAATAAACCTTAAAAAAATAATACTGTCTTAATTATCAGCGGATTCCAGAGTTAAATATTTAACATTTTTTTTTTGAAAAAAGTATATTCATGAGAAAAATAGATAGCAAACCAAGATGGCGGTAACGACTCCCGCAAGATCTGCAAGTAAGGATCCACTGATTGTATATCTTGTGTTCTTTACATTGATTGCTCCGTAATATACAGCTATCAGGTAAAAAGTCGTATCAGTGGTTCCCTGAAAAATACAAGCTAATCTTCCCGCAAAGGAATCGGCTCCAAATGTTTGCATCGTGTCAATCATCATCCCACGGGCTCCGCTGCCACTCAAAGGTTTCATAAAGGCAGTAGGCAAGGCGTCCACGAACTGTGTATCCAAACCGAAAGAAGAAATCGCCGAAGCGATTCCGTTTGTAAGGAAATCCATTGCTCCGGATGCCCTGAAGAGCGCGATGCCGACCAACATAGCAACCAGATAAGGGATGATCATGATGGCAGTCTGGAAACCTTCTTTTGCTCCATCGATAAAAGCATCATAGACATTGATTTTTTTACGTACTCCCGCAATAATAAATCCAATAATGATACAAAAGAGAAGCAGGTTAGCTGTTAGTCCGGAATAAAGGGATATTTTTTCTTGAGGCATCGAACGGAAAAGTAGAATGATCCCTCCTATGAACAAAACCATTCCTCCGAAGAATCCCAATAGTACTTTATCAAATTTGATTTGTTGTTTCAGACAGACATAGAAAACGCCTGCTAATGTCGACGCGAAAGTTGTGATTGTCAACGGAATAAATATGTCGGATGGATTCACTGATCCCATCTGAGCGCGATATACCATGATTGTTATAGGGATGAGAGTCAATCCGGAAGCGTTCAGAACGATAAACATAATCATCGGATTGGTCGCCGTATTTTTATCTTTGATATTTAATTCCTGCATTTCTTTCATAGCTTTCAATCCAAGGGGAGTTGCCGCATTGTCCAGATTCAACATGTTGGCGGCGATGTTCATAAAGATAGAACCAGTTGCCGGATGTCCCTGAGGAATATCCGGGAAAAGCCTGGAAAAAATAGGACTTCCTATCCGGGCTAAAAAATTAACCATCCCACCTCTTTCTCCGATCTTCATAAATCCCAACCAAAGCGACAGGACTCCTGTCAATCCCAAAGAAATTTCAAAAGCGGTTTTAGCCGACGAAAATGTAGCATTCATCATTTCCGTATAAATATTCAAATCTCCCATAAATAAGAGTTTGAATATTCCAATAACAAATGCGATTAAGAAAAACGCAATCCAGATGTAATTTAAAACCATTTCGTTTGTAGATGTTAAATCGTATAATAAGACGATGAAAAGAGAATAAACTTTCAGATCTTTTATAAAATTGAAAGAATAAGATTCCCGATTGGCAAAAATACCATAAATTTACAATTTTTACAGTTGAAGCCCGTTAAATTTTTTACAAATCAGTAAATTAAGATATGTTTCTAATATCATGAATTATCAAGCTTTCATTTTCGATTTGGACGGTACCCTGATCAACTCATTAGAGGATATTGCGGATGCAATGAATAAAACTCTGATGGCTTTCGGTTTTCCTTCGCATACATATGCTGATTACAAGTATTTTGTAGGTAACGGTTTAAGGAATATGGTGCTTCGGGCTTTGCCGGACTCAGCCAAACAAAATAAACAAATGGTCAATTTGTGCTATGAAGCGATGGTGAGTGAATACAGGACATTATTGGTCAATAAAACAAAATTATATCCGGGTATTGAAGAAATGCTGGATGTAATTTCTGCAACTTCCTTTCAAATGTCAGTCCTTTCCAATAAAGCCGAAAATCTGACCTTGGAAATTGCAGATGTATTGTTGAAAAAATGGAAATTTAGTGTAATTTTGGGGTCGAGTGAGAAATTTCCCAGAAAACCGGAGCCGGATTCGGCGTTGTATATCGCCCGGAAAATGAATGTTTTACCCGAGCGGATTATTTATGTTGGAGATAGTAATGTGGACATGAAAACAGCTTGTGCTGCACAAATGTATGCGGTAGGAGTTACCTGGGGATTTCGTACGAGAATGGAATTAGAAGAAGCCGGCGCTCAATTCATTGTTGAAAGTCCGGAAGAGTTAGTTAAAATGATAGAAAAACAATTGCCTGTCAAAAAGTAGAATGCAACTATATAACGAAGAAGAAGTCCTTTTGAAGTTAAGATCCGGAAATGCAGAGATCCAAAAAAATGCATTCGGGAAAATTGTTGCATATTATTCAGAAAAAATATACTGGCAAATCCGTAAAATGGTTTTGTCTCATGATGATGCGAATGATTTGTTGCAAAATACTTTTCTTAAAGCATGGACTAATATCGATTATTTCAGGGGAGAAGCCAGGTTGTCTACCTGGTTGTATAGAATAGCAATTAATGAGTGTATTACTTTCTTAAATAAGCAACGCGCCCAGAATAACATTTCGATAGATGATTCGGATGTTTTTTTACTCGGAAAGTTGGAAAGTGATGATTATTTCGATGGGGATGATGCACAACTTAAACTACAACAAGCGATCCTGACTTTGCCGGAAAAGCAACGGTTAGTTTTCAATATGAGATATTATGAGGAAATGCCATACGACGAGATGTCTGAAGTACTTGGCACTTCGGTTGGCGCTTTAAAAGCGTCTTATCATCATGCTGTAAAAAAAATTGAGAGTATTTTGTCGGAAGAAAATTAAACCTTTGATATTGTTTAATGTCTAACAAGCCTAAGAATTAAAAAATATGGGAACAAAGAACAAAAAATTAGATGAAATCGGAATCAAAAATCCTTTCAGGACACCTGAAGGATATTTTGAAAATTTTTCCGAGAATTTGGTATCTTGCCTTCCCGACAAGGAATTTTCAGAACAGAAAGTGGTAAACCTGTGGGAAAAGGTAAGACCGTGGGTCTATATGGCCGCGATGTTTGTTGGAATTATGTTAATGGTAAATATCTTCGTGGGTAGCCCGAAGGAGGGAAGTGGAATCTTGAGTGGAAATGTGGAAGAAATTCCTGTCAATCAGATTGATGAGTATTATTCCTATTGTCAGGATCAGGTTGCCGCCCAATCTTACAGGCAAGCCTTGTATGGGGATGACTTATGATATTTTACTAAAATAAAGCGTAATGAGCAGAAAAATTTCTTTATTATTGACAGTCTTTATGTTTTCGTCTGTTTTTGTAGCGTGGGGACAAAATAAAATGACAGACGAACAAAAGCGTAAATCATGGGAGGAATTCAGGGCGAAGCGAGTAGCATTTATAGCTCAGCAGATTGGACTGACGACTGAAGAAGCGGATGCATTTTGGCCGGTTTGTAATGAATTGCAAGAGAAGAAGTTCGCACTGAACCGTGCCGTTCGTCGTGACATGAGGAGCGCCAGGGAAGCAGAACGGGCGAAAAAAGCGATATCAGAGGCGGAATACGATCGTTTGATCAATCAAAATGTCGATCTCAAGGCTAAGGAAGCTGAATTGGATCGCGAATATATCAAAAAATTCAGAAAAATATTGTCTGCCGAGAAAGTATTCAAATACCAACAGGCGGAACAACGTTTTACAAGAGAGTTTCTTCCTCCGAACAATGTCGGAAAATAAGTCTTATTTGACGAAATCATCAGGCAAGGAAATAGAGGCACTGGTGAGTGTCAGTACATAATTTTTGTTTGTAGTGAAAAGGACGTTGAAACAGCGTCCTTTTTTTGTTTTTGTTTCATATGCCTGAAGATTGCCCAATTGATTGAAAACAGGTTCAAAAGCTTCAATGTGCAGGTGTTCTCTGAAATCAACCCCTTCTTCCCTGAGAGACTTGAAAATACTCTCTTTAGCTGACCAATATAACAGTAGATGTATTTCTTTCGCAATGGAAGAGTTTACATCAGACAGTTCCTTATCACTCATGAATCTGTGTTTAATTTTCAATATCCGGGAAGAGATATATTCCAGATCAATCCCAATGGAGAGATGAGGATGCAGGGCGACAGCTACATAGCCTTTAGTATGACTGATGCTGATTTGATATGTGTTGTCCGGTAAATAAGGTCTGCCGGATCCGGTGTATGCAATCTCCTTTTCTTCATTCAGTAATTCTTTCAACAATAATCTGACGGAGAGCCATTCCTGTTTTCTATTTTCTGTTGATATATTGGAAAGTTGTGTGAGATAGAGTTCTTTTTTATTCAATTTGTTGAGTAATTCTTCTGAAGATTCTTTGATTTCACGGACAGCCCAACGTATTTCCGAATGATAGAATTGTTGCATACAGGAGAATTATTTCTTCATGAAAAAAGCTTTTTCTTCAGGAGAAAAATGCTCTATCGAGTATCTCAACGATGTTCTCGGCATATTTTTATAGTGAGTGTTCAGGAAATACTGTAAGGTTTCTTTATCTTTTTTACCCACTTCCCGCAACATCCAACCTACGGCTTTGTGCATCAGGTCATGTTTGTGATTCATCAATTTTTCCGATAGAGCTAAGGTATCATCATATTGCTTATATTTGATGAATGTCCAGGTAGAGACGATTGCAATGCGTTGTTCCCAGAGATTATCGCTTGTTGCTAATTGATACAATATGCTCCTGTCTTCTTTATCCAATAAATAAGCGCCGATAACGTCCCTGCAGGTTACATCCACCAAGTCCCAGTTGTTGGCTTTACGGGCGTTTTTAAGATAAAAATCGAAGAGATTTTTACGTTCTTTTTCCAGTTTTTCTTTTTTAAACATCTGCACTACGAACAACAGAGCAGTCAGCCTGGCCTCATGGAATTCCGAATCCAATAAGATCTGGATTTCGGACAGAGGCAGAGATTTATTGACTTTGACAATATTCCGGATCAAAGGGACGACAATACCCAGGAAGATATCTCCTTCCGCATATTGTCCTTTTCCAGTTTTAAAGAAGCCTTGCAGGAATTTTGCCTTTTCGGAATCTGCTACGGAAAAAAGTTCATCCAGAATAAATTGAGCATTCATAGCTGTGAATAAGAAAGATTTTAATTCTGGACAAAGTTATGAAAATAAAATCCAAAAAGCGATAGAAACAAGGACTAATCGAATTTAGCTATCTTTTGTGTTTGTATTTCCCCGTTTTCATATTGCAATTTTATCAGATATATTCCTTTGTTTAAATCCCTGACAGAGATTCTACTCCCATCTCGGGATGAACAGATGAGTTTTCCAGAGATGGAATATAAGGAAACTATAGAAGCGTCCGTTATCAATAATCCGTCGGAAATATAGGCGGGAGATTGAACGGGCGTAAACGTATTTCTGAATCCTGTAGAAACAGCATCTTGCAATTCAGCTTCGGTAATCGAGGTCACCAGATTGTTCAGGTATATTTCCAGATAAGTATAACCTTCTTGATTTTTCTCGGTAGCCGTTTTCCCCGGATAATTTTCGTTCAGCCATCCATCGGGAATGCCATCGTTATCGGAATCGGTAGGGGCGGGAAGAGATATATAAACTGGCCATCCTCCGACATCCTGTTGAGAATCAATGATTCCTTTCTTTCCGGTTTTAGAGCCGGAATAGGTTGCAGTGCCTATTCTTGCTTCATTGACAATCCTTTTATCGACAGTATCCCTGGAGAGAGAAGCTCCTGCGTATGTCAGTCCTTTTTCGAATGACACTACTGCTGTGTGTTGAGAGATTGGGGTGCTGGCAAATGGTTTCGTCGCCTTGCAGATATTTTTATCCACGCCGGAAGCATAAGTGACGCCACTGCTGTTCCAATTGTCATTGGTAACCGTTGTATTTCCGTAAACAAAGTTTTCAGTGATGTAATATTTTCCATATCCCGGAGCGTAGTTTACTTTGTCGGCGTCGATATCTATCTGATTGATTTTACTCCTGATTGTAGATTTGGTTCCCGGTCCATATTTGTAATAATTAGCCACGATATTATATTTACCCAGAGCTTCTCCTCCATAAGAACTATTATCTCCCCAGTTGTAGACTACATTATTACGGTAATCGACTCTTTCTTCATCCAAAGGATTCGTATAGCTCAATCCGCTGCGTTTCCATCCGTTGAAACGTGGATTCCTACTGTTGTGATGTGCCAGCATGTTGTGATGAAAACTGGCGTTTTTACCTCCCCAGAGTCCTCCGTAACCATGAGCGTCTTTTTCGTGATATGATTTGTTCATCGCTTCGGCAATGATGCACCATTGCATGGTGAAATCTTCATTGGAGTAGAAAGAGGCACATTCATCGACTGACCAGCTCATGGAGCAATGATCTATGATGATATTCTTTCGATAACGTCCCCAAAAAGCATCCGGTTGATAGTCGATACTTTTGTTTTGATCCCCCAATCTGAATCTCAGGTATCTTATGATCACATTGTTGGCGTCGATTACCATTTCATAGTCTTTGATACAGATTCCGTCTCCGGGGGCAGTTTGTCCGGCAATTGTCAAGTCTCCTTTGGAGATGGATAATCTGCTTTTCAGAGCAATAATCCCAGAAACTTTGAAAATAATTGTTCTTGCTCCGGATTGTCCTATCGCCCAACGAAGGGTTCCTTGCGTATTGGTGTCTTCAAGGGAAGTTACATAGATTACCTTTCCTCCCCTTCCTCCTGTCGTGTACATTCCACCCCCCTCGGCTCCCGGAAAAGCAGGCGTTTGCGCTAAAAGGAGAGAACAACAGAGAAGACAAGAAATGCAAAGTGTAATTTTAATGTTTGTCATGATTTAAAATATATTTTTGCAAAAGTACGATAAACCAATTACTTATTAGATGGTGAAATAGACTGTTTTACATAGACAAATTGGTACATTGCATTATTTTCTGTTTTTTATGACAAAAATTACACAAAAAAAATCCCATTCAACTCTTTTTCGAATTGAAAGGGATTTCAGTTATTTATATACTGATAAAATTATTATTCAGCAGGCTTCTGGGCAGGTTCCTGTTCCGGTTGTTGAGCAGCATCCTGATTTGTGAATGGAGAAATAGCCTCCGGATTGGCAATCAACGAGTTTTGTATTTCTTCCTTGAGTTCAGAATCCTTAGTCGCCTTGATTTGTTTAGGAGCAAAGAAAGTAGCTACGATACACAAAAGTACCATTGAACCAGCCAATCCCCATGTCGCTTTTTCAAGGAAATCAGTAGTCTTACGAACTCCCATTACCTGATTAGAAGATGAAAATCCTGCTGCTAAACCTCCTCCTTTTGAGTTTTGTATCATCACAATGAACACTAAAAGAATAGCTACAATGACGATCAAAACAATAATAAATCCGTACATCTTTATTTAGTTATTTGTTGTTATTATTCAATTTTTTCTCTAAATCTTCAATCTGGGTTGCAAAGTAAGCACTTTTTTCCGGATATTGCAAAATTAAATTCCTGATAATTTGAATTGCTTTTTCATATTTGTCTTGCTTGATGTAAATTTTAGCTAAAGTTTCGCTAAAAAATTCTGTCTTACCGGCTTCCCGATATATATTTCCGGCGGGGAATTGGCTGTCGGACTCCATTTTCATCGGACTGAATTTATTTCCTGCCAGGAAACTGTCGATAGTATCCTGATGTTTTAAAGGGTGTGTTTTTTCGACTGCCATGTTTTCATCCAAAAAAACAGAAAGGTAATCTGTTGAAACCAGATAACTTTTAGGTTGTTTCCCTGATAATAAAGATTCATCACCCGAAGAAAGGAAATGGTCGATGGCGGCAGAAGTTTTTGCCGCGGAAATAAGTTCTTTTTTTACCGAATTATCGGAATGAAGCACTCCCAATCCTTCCTTTTCTATCCACAAATAAAGTTTTCGGCGATCCG
>JAVBSK010000099.1:0-7191 GCA_031556755.1 Bacteroidales bacterium
TATTTGATGGAAAATATGTTGATTTATGATTGGAAAGTAAATAAAAACCATAAATTGGATTTACTGCTTATGCAGAGTATCAATAGTCAGACTGGTGAAAATAATCAAATGACTGGCTACGGGTTTGCTTCCGACGATTTAGGATATAACAATATTGGTAACGCCGCCAAAACAGATCCGGTTATTCGTCAAATCATTCCGCGTCATCTGCTATCTTACATGGGAAGGGCTCGTTACAACCTGATGGATCGTTATTTGTTTTCTGCTTCTGTCCGTATGGATGGAGCAAGTGTATTTGGAAAAAACAACAAATGGGGTGTTTTTCCTGCAGCGTCATTCGGCTGGAGAATTTCAGAAGAAAAATTCCTGTCAGATAAAGAATGGATTTCTAATCTCAAATTGAGATTGAGCTACGGTTCGGTCGGCAATCAAGCGATTGCTCCGTATTACACGCAAGGATTAACAAATGCATACCGGATGCAATTTGGAACAGGGGATCCTTTTGTCGGCTTTCTTCCTGCAACGGATTTATATAATCCTAATCTGAAGTGGGAAACAACTAATTCCTTCAATGCCGGAATTGATTTCAGTATGCTGAAAGATCGAATTTCAATGACCATAGAGTATTATTATTCAATGACTAACGATGTATTGGTTAAGAAATCGATCAATCAGATTTATGGATATAGCGAACAAATGGTAAATATGGGAAATGTGTTGAATGAAGGTGTTGAAGTGACTTTCAATTTTATTCCCATAAAGAAAAAAGATTGGACTTGGAATCTGGGTTTGATGTTTGCTTCCAATAAAAATGAAATAAAAAAATTGAATGGAGAAGTGGACATCAATGGAAATCCGGTGAACGATAAAGCCAATAAATGGTTTATCGGATATAATATCGATGCTTATTATGATTATCAATTTGACGGCATCTGGCAATTGGATGATGTGATTCCTGATTTTGGTCCTAACTATAAACCTGCCCCTGGAGATATCCGTGTAAAAGATATAACCGGAGAAGGAATTATCAATGATGATGACCGGGTTATAATGAATCGCGCACCCCAATGGACAGCTTCCTTAAGTTCTACATTAAAGTGGAAAGGAATTGACTTCTCGTTTGATTTTTATACGGTTCAAGGAGCTCTCAGACAGAATGCATATTTATATGATGCTAATTCCGGAGGAGATTTACATGGAAAATTAAATGGAATAAAAGTAAACTACTGGACTCTTGAAAATTCGTCCAATACAGCTCCGAGACCGAGGGATGCAACTATTAACTACATATCCAGTTTATCTTATCAGGATGCATCTTATATTCGTTTGCGTAATCTTACTTTAGGTTATACTTTACCAAAGAATGTAATCAAACTGCTTTCAATGAGTAATTTAAGATTCTATTCAACGCTTACAAACCTTTGGACGAAAACCGATTATTTGTCGTATAGTCCGGAAGCGTCTGCTGGAGCATATCCTGAACCAAGAACATTTATTGTTGGATTCAATCTCTCATTTTAATAGATCACGATTATGAAAAGAAATAGGATATACATACCGGTAATAGTGATTCTCTTTTTATTGTCTTCTTGTTCCGATTTCCTGGACGAGAAGGTATATACCCAGATAACTGTCGATTATATAGAATCGACTCCGGCAGGAATGGCAAATGCAATCGTCGCCATGTATAATAAAGATCGGGAATTATTTCGTAACAGCGGAGATGTGGAAACCAGCGTTTGGATGAATATGTTACTAGGAGATGACATAACGGTTCCCCGCGCAGGAGAAGGTGTGCCACAATTCGGACGGTATGCTAATTTGTTACCATCGACATCGACAGTAGGAAAATTGTGGCAACAAGAATATGCAATGATCAGCTATGCTAATTTAGTCATAGAAACAGCTAAAAAAGTGGATATGGAAGACCCTGTAGCTATACAAGCATTGGCCGAAGCCAAAGCTTTCAGGGCGCATGCTTATTTTTGGTTACTTCGCAAATACGACAATATATATTTAAACACCAGAGTTACCACGCCTGAAAATGTAAACGACCCTATCGTTTATTCTCCCTCGAACCAGGATTGGATTTATAAGTTGATGAATGATGATTTAGATTATGCAATCGAAAATTTGTCGCAAACAACAACTCAACCCGGACGTTTCACAAAAGGTGTTGTCAGGCATATAAAAGCAAAGGTTGCAGCAACTCAAAATAATTGGAGAGAAGTCGCGAATCAGGTCAGTGCGATTGAAAATAGCGGAGTTTATCAGTTGGTATCCTTAGACAAACTTTTTGGTAGCGCTGATTTAAATCACGAAGAAGCCATTTTTGTCTCTCAATGGAGTAAGGGAACAGGTGGCTGGTATATCAATCCGAAAACCGGTCTCACTTCAGGACACCGGATGTCGCTGCATTTTATTCCCTTGTATAACCAGGAAGCTGGAATGAAAATTGATTATGAATCAGGTGGTTATCCATGGGGGCGCATTTTCCCGAATGCTTATCTTATCGGTCTGTATGATAAAACTAAAGATAAAAGATATACAAGCTTTTACAAACATTCCTGGGTGTATAATAATGCTTCAGGACTACCGAGAGGAAAGAATCTGGGAGATACTGTTGTGCCTGTAAATAATGCTCAATATCTTAATTTTCATCCGGCATGCATCAAATTTAATGATTCATATACAAAAGCGAACGCAGAAGAAATGCAATCATTCAAAGATATTATTATTTACCGTCTGGCCGAAACATTGCTGATGGGAGCTGAGGCGCAATATCATCTTGGTAATCCCGATAGTACGCAGTATTACTACAATAAAACATGGGAACGAGCTGGTAACCTAAAAGAAACGAGATCTATAACATTAGATATGATTATTGATGAACATGCCAGAGAATTGGCTATGGAAGGTGACCGCTGGTTTTTCCTTAAGCGGAATGGTTTGTTGATTGACAGAGTCAGAGCGAATGGAGGGGAATATCTAGAGAACAAGAATAATGTAGTTCTGATGAATGATACCGTGATTCGGATCAATATTCAGCCGCATCATGTTCGCTGGCCGATTCCGCAAAATCAAATAGACATCATGGGAAAAGAGAATTTTCCACAAAATGAAGGGTATTAAATGATTCAATACAAGAACATAAATGTGTATACAAAAAAATATATTATAAATTATCAAAAATTAAAAAAATCATGAAAAAGAAATTTTTTACTTTATTATTTATTTGTGCTTTATTTTGCACAAACTTATTACATGCCCAGTTTCTTTTCGAAGAGACATTTGATTATCCTGCAAATCGAGCGTTGATAGCAGATCCGGTAAAAAATTCAGATAACTTTGACGGAGTTACCGGTTGGTCTACACAAAGTAATTCCAAAGCAGCCACTAATTGTTTTAATATAGCTGCAAGTCCGTTAACCTATGAAGGCTACGAATTGTCCGGAATCGGTCGTGGTGTAAAATACAATGGTAAAGACGGGCAAGGACCTTTCAAACTTTTTCCAAGAGGTATTAAAAAGGACTCTACCGTTTATATTGCATTCATGATTAATATTCCCAGTAAAATGATTACAGGAGGAGATTACATTATGGGGATAAAAATGGAACCATCTGCTGCTTCCACAAACTGGGGAGGACGTTTTTTTGCGGCTGTCGATCCTTTTTATAAAGGAGAAGAAGTTACCTTTAGTATCAATAAATCAAGCGGCGGTACACCTACTACGGTAGATCCCATTAAAGGTCCGTTTTTTGCTGCCGATAAAACTCATTTGATTGTTATCAAGTATAAAGTTGGTGTATTGAATGGAAAATCTTCAGCAGAAGAAGCCGGAAATTATGATGATGAGATGTCGCTTTTCGTTAATCCTCCATTAGACGGAATAGAACCTGCAACTCCGTTACTCAAACAAATTGACCCTAATCAAAAGGATATTTTCCGTTACACAGACAGCGGATTGGTTATGGGTGATGCAAGAGGAATTTACCTTCGTTCGTCTGCGGAAGGAAATATTCCTCCTTACACCATCGGAGGGATACGTGTCGGATTAACGTGGCAAGATGTAATTCCTCTTTCGGCTTCATCTAAAAAAGTAACACAAGAAAAACTATCTTATTATATCAACGATAGCAAACAGATTGTGATTAATTGTTCAGATACTAAATACTCTGATTATGAATTGGTTACTCTATTAGGACAAAAAATCAGTGCAGGAAAATTTGATAATAATCCGATTGATGCATCAAATTTGAGTTCAGGAATATATGTGTTAAACCTGAAAGATGCAAGCCAGGAAACTTCGATTAAAATCATTATCAAGTAAGAGTGATAAACATTAATTATCTATACATGATTCATTATTTCAAATATGCAATGATGTTTATGGGCTTGTTCCTGTTTTTTCAACTACAAGCCCAGGTTGATTACGAAAGCATACAGGCAAAATCATCTTTTGGCGGTAATTGGCTCACTCAAAGAACAAAACTGGTGCGGTTGATTCCTCGTTATCCAAGTATCACAGACGGAAGAGATGATTTCACCCGTTATGGAACCTATAAATATTTACGTACGGATGCAACTGGTTTTTTCTACGTAAAAAAAATAGATGGTCGCTGGTGGATGATTGATCCGGAAGGATATGCGGGGATCAATATGGCGGTAACAAGCTTCACTTCTGCCAATATACAGAATGACTATGATATTGTAAAGAAAAACGGTTACAACGGAAGCGGTAATTTCCTCTCCAGTGAAGGACAAACTAAAACCGGTTATAACGCTCAAAATTATGTTAATTTTTCGTATACACGTCGATTGAATTTTTTCTTGTCATATAAAAATGAAAGGAAAAATTATTATACAACACCTAAAGACGTTCAAGGTAGTTTAAACCATATATTGGTACTAGATCCCAAATTTACGGAATATTGCAATAAATTGGCTTCCGATAAAGTAACTCCTTTTGTTGACGAAAAAGACTTGTTGGGATATTTTACAGACAATGAAATCAATTTTAATCAAGATCAATTGCGCAACCTGATACAAGATTTACCGGAAGGAGACCCTAGTCGGAATGCCGCATTGGCATTTGCCGTATCTAAAGGATTAACTGCCGAAGATTGCATCAATTATAATTCAAAAGTTACGGAAAGTATAAAAGAAGAATTTGCAACTTTATTGGCCGATCACTATTTCAAAACAGTATCGGAAGCAATCCGGAAGTACGATAAAAATCATTTGATTCTAGGAAGTCGTTTACATGGTCGTCCTCGAGGTATTGAAGGCGTCGTAAGAGCATCACATAAATATATGGATGTAACATCAGTTAACTTTTACGATAAATACCGCCCGAGCGATCAAATATCGGCACAATCATGGACTGAAGACCATCCTTGTATAGTCGGCGAATTTTATATCAAAGACATCAATGTATTTAAAGTTACTCAGCCAGGCGCAGGATGGTATGTCAACAATCAGGCGCACAGAGGCTATTTTTATCAGAATGCATGTCTTGAATTATTACAAAACAAATGTTACATAGGTTGGCACTATTTCAGATTTAAAGATGATGAAGATTCTAATAAAGGAATAGTTGACTATAATTCAGGAAAAGAATATACCGATATGACAGCCTATATGAAAGAGCTAAATGAACAGGTTTATCATATTTGTGATTTTTATGATGGAAAATCTCGCAGACCGGCATACGGAACCAAAGAGTCCGTTATTGATGTTTCAGAAGACACTTGGGTTGTTCTCGGATCCAACACTACCAATTATGGCAATGCCACTCAATTGGAAGTGCGCTATAATACATCTGAAGTCAACCGCAGAGAAGCATTTTTTAAATTCGATCTCAGTTCGATAAAAGAAAAATTACCTTTCTTGAAAAATGCTATTTTCGAAGTTACTTGCACGGTGGGAGATGTTTCTGCCCGATCCCTGTTTGCTTCCGGAATCGAGGATAATTCGTGGAGCCAGTCTACTTTAACGGGAAAGTTGAGAAGTGAAAATGAAGATTGGAGTAACGGATACAATAGAATTGATTTTCAGAAATCGGCTATAAATCCGGGAACGCTTTCTTTTGATGTAACCTCATGGATATTCGATCATCCGAAAAGTGATATGATATCTTTCAAACTGCATGAATTAGTATCTACGACAACTTCTCTTGAATTTGCATCAGGAAAATATGCAGATAAAAATTATCGTCCCCGATTGATTCTCACTTTTTGGGATCCGTCTTCCAATGGAGAAGAAAGATCTGTTTTTAATAATCAATATTCAGTTTTTCCTAATCCGGTATCTGATATTCTGTATATAGAAGGTGAAGTTCCTTTTCAAGCTGATATTTACTCTCATTCAGGACAATTAGCCATACAAACCAATATAAAAAAAACAAATGTATCTTCTTTAGATCCTGGCATGTATATTGTGAAAATAACATCAAATGATGGGTGTTTTCAGGTAAATAAGATATTAAAAAAATAAAATATAATTATTTTGAATGGGGATATTAAAAGGTAGAATAAATTATAAAAAATTTTTACTCAGTATGTTTGCGGCATTATTTTTAGTGCCGCAAATGTTGTATCCTGTTCAAAATGCTTATTTTGAGCATCTTAAAGTGAATGATGGATTATCTCATTATTCGATAAATTCTCTTTATCAGGATGAAAAAGGGCTGGTTTGGATCGGAACCCGTGATGGGCTGAACCGATATGATGGAAATGAGATAACCGTTTACAGGCAGATCGACAATGATTCAACGGCTCTTTTTGGTAACAATATCAGATCGGTTTGCGGAGACAGAAAGGGGAATCTATTTATGCAATGCAAGTCGGGAGTGGTGGTTTTCGATCTGCAAACTGAGAAATTCAGAACAATCCGCCGGCAGAATGTTTCAACAATCACTTATGGAAAAGAGAAATTCTGGTTTGCTTCCTCGGATACAATTTATACTTACAATCCATTAGATAATAATAAATTGCAGGTTTATCTGATTTTTCCGGATAATTCTATTCGTGTTTCTGCCTTACTTGAAACGCCAGATCAGTTGTTATATGTTGCTACTAACTCGGAAGGCTTATTGGTTTACGATAAAAACAAAAGATATATAAAACAATTTAATGTATCCGATGTGATTTCATTGTACGAAGACAGCAAGAAGAATGTTTGGGTATGTA
>JAVBSK010000024.1:0-3421 GCA_031556755.1 Bacteroidales bacterium
AGTCGTCTACTCTTCTGTGTTTGTCCGTAGAATAATCCCGGAGGTTATGTATGTTGATTTCCGCTAAGCCTTTTTCCTGTGCTCTTTTTAATATGGAGCAATTTAAAGGCCCTGTTAACATTTCCGGTAAAACGGTGATAATATCTATTCTCATATTCGGGTATAATGTTGCAAAATTATGAGAATAATTCCGGATGAGCAATAATGAAACTGAAGAGATATAAATCATTCGTATAATATAAGGTTAAATTATGCGTTTTTTATAAAATAATTTCTTGTTTTTAGTTTGTTTTGGTAATTTTGCACCCTTAAAAATAAATTTTCAATCATGAATTTCAAATCGGTATTTATTTTCTCAATTCTCGTATTGTTTTTTTCGAGTTGTAACTCATACAAAAAAATGACTTATTTAAAGGATGTTGAGTCTTTGACTGTAGAACAAAAAGAACAAATAAAAGAATCATATGTTCCAAATAAAATAAGAACCGGGGATATGTTGACCATTTTTGTGAATGTTGTAAATTCTCCTACTTCTTCCTTGCCGTTTAATTTGCCATTAATGCCTACCGCAGGAACGGGAACCGGTACGATTCAAAATACAGTGGGTTCTCAATATTATTTGGTTGATGAGGATGGGAACATCAATTTTCCGGTTTTGGGAAAACTGTCAGTAAAAGGTTTGACGAGAACAGAATTGGAAAATATGATAAAAGGAAAGATATACCCTAAATACCTGACCGAAGAACCTATTATTACCGTGAGATATATCAATAAGAAAATCAGTGTACTGGGAGAGGTGAATCGCCCCGGGGTATATGCTTATACGGAAGACCGACTTGATTTGTTATCAGCATTAGCGCTGGCCGGGGATTTAACGATATTCGGAAAACGAGACAATGTTTTGTTAAGGCGTATAACAGAAGATGGTGGATATGAATTTATCAGGTTGAATCTGCAAGATAAAAATATCGTTTCTTCTCCATATTTTCAACTTCAACAAAATGATGTGATTTACGTAGAGCCTAATAAATCCAAGGGAAATAGTTCCGCTATTGGTTCAACGGAAGGGATGGTTATGTCTATTATTTCCACATTGATTTCAGTGGCGACACTTCTTATTACTGTATTTAAGTATTAGAAACTTGCTTATGGATTTTAGAAACAGTTTATAAATATTTAGACGGTGCATACGGATTCAATTTCCATGCACCGTTTCTCGTAATAAGAAAGTATTAAAGATGTCAGGTTTTATTATTCGGAAACAATAACCGGAATTATTTTGTTATAACAGGGCAAAAAAAAAGTTGAGTTATTTTCAAATAAGGAAATTTTTCCGTAATTTTGCGGCGCAAAAGAGAAGGGTCTTCTTCAAAAAAATGAAATTTTTTCTAACCATATAAATTTTATTCACAATGATTAAAGTAGGTATTAACGGATTTGGTCGTATCGGCCGTTTGGTTTTCCGTGCAGCTCAAAGCAGAAATGACATTCAAATCGTAGGAATCAATGACTTGATTGATGTTGAGTATATGTCATATATGTTGCGTTATGATACTGTTCACGGCAAATTCAATGGAACAGTTGAAGTAAAAGACGGTCAATTGGTGGTAAACGGAAAAGCTGTCCGCGTAACAGCAGAAAGAAATCCGGCAGATTTGAAATGGGATGCTATCGGAGCTGATTATGTAGTTGAGTCTACAGGTTTGTTCCTGGATAAAAAATCCGCTCAGGGACATATCGACGCAGGTGCGAAATATGTAGTGATGTCTGCTCCTTCAAAAGACGATACACGTATGTATGTTACAGGTGTAAACCATAATACATACACTAAAGGTGAACAATTTGTTTCTAACGCTTCTTGTACAACAAACTGTTTAGCTCCCATTGCTAAAGTATTGAATGATAAATTTGGTATCGTTGAAGCATTGATGACAACAGTTCATGCTACTACCAATACACAAAAAACAGTTGATGCACCTTCTGCAAAAGACTGGAGAGGTGGTCGTGCTGCTGCTGGTAATATCATTCCTTCTTCTACAGGCGCAGCTAAAGCAGTAGGTAAAGTAATTCCCGAATTGAATGGTAAATTGACAGGCATGGCTTTCCGCGTTCCTACTTTGGACGTATCTGTAGTTGACCTGACCGCTCGTTTGGCAAAAGAAACTACTTATGCTGATATTTGCGCAGCTATGAAAGAGGCATCTGAAGGCGAATTGAAAGGTATTCTTGGATATACTGACGAAGAAGTTGTTTCTTCTGATTTTATCGGTGATTCACGCACTTCCATCTTCGATGCAAAAGCTGGTATCCAATTGAGCCCGACATTCGTAAAAGTTGTTAGCTGGTATGACAATGAGTGGGGTTATTCAAATAAAGTATTGGAATTACTTGCACACATGGCTAAAGTAAACGCTTAATCGTTTCTTCATTAGATAACAGGGGGCTGCATTATTCTTTTGATTAATGCGGCTCTTTGTCTTTTTAATTAAACAATATATAATATCATGGCAGACGATAAGAAAATAATCTTTTCGATGGTGGGTGTCAGTAAGATATTTCCACCTCAAAAACAAGTGCTGAAAAATATTTATCTTTCATTTTATTACGGAGCTAAAATAGGTATCATCGGATTAAATGGATCCGGAAAATCAACTTTGTTGAAGATCATTGCAGGAGTAGAGAAAGAATACCAGGGTGATGTTGTTTTTTCTCCCGGATATACCGTAGGCTATTTGGAACAGGAACCGAAACTGGATGATAATAAGACAGTGAAAGAAATAGTCCAGGAAGGAGTCCAGGAAATAGTTGATGTATTGAAAGAATACGAGGAAATCAATGAGAAATTCGGTTTACCCGAGTATTATGAGGATCCTGACAAAATGGATGCTTTATTCGCCCGCCAGGCTGAATTACAGGATAAAATAGATGCAACCGATGCGTGGAATCTGGATAGTAAATTGGAACGCGCGATGGATGCGCTGCGTTGTCCGCCGGAAGATCAATTAGTCGGAACTCTTTCGGGGGGAGAAAGACGTCGTGTCGCTTTGTGTCGTTTGTTGTTGAAACAACCAGATGTGTTATTACTTGATGAGCCTACCAACCATTTGGATGCTGAATCAATAGATTGGTTGGAACAACATTTGCAACAATATGCAGGAACCGTGATTTGTATCACTCACGACCGTTATTTTCTGGATCATGTTGCCGGATGGATCCTTGAATTGGATAGGGGAGAAGGTATTCCCTGGAAAGGTAACTATACTTCCTGGTTGGAACAGAAGACCCTTCGGATGGCACAGGAAGAAAAACAAGCCAGTAAACGCAGGAAAACACTGGAAAGGGAATTGGAATGGTCGAGAATGGCTCCTAAAGCCCGACAGGCTAAAGGTAAAGCTCGTTTGAATTCTTATGAGCAGTTATT
>JAVBSK010000080.1:0-7567 GCA_031556755.1 Bacteroidales bacterium
CGGAACATGATCCTTTGACGAAAAGCGGTATGCCTGAAAGCAACCGTAAAGTAAAGGGGACTTTACACTGGGTTTCCGCATCACACAATGTACCTGTAGAAGTTCGGTTATACGATAGGTTGTTCAAGATGGAAAATCCCAATGAAGATAAAGAGCGTGATTTCCGTGAATTATTGAATCCTGATTCGTTAAAAGTGTTGACGAACTGCTATGCCGAAAAAGTATTGGCGCAGTCCAAGCCATACGATAATTATCAATTCCAACGACTGGGTTATTTCAATGTAGACCCTGATTCCGCCAAAGAAAATAAACTTATTTTCAACAGAACGGTTTCATTAAAAGATTCGTGGAGCAAAATAGCCAATAACCAGAATTGATAATTCAAAATGTTGGAATATAACAATAACGATAATGATTCCGCTGAAAAAGAGGATTATCCCGATTTCTTCGATGCGTTTGACGCCGCCTTAAGAAAAGGAACGAATCCAGGTTATTTTGAAGTGGACGAACTGTGCGAAATCGCAGATATATATTTTTCGGAAAAAAAGATCAAAGAAGGAAAGTATACTATCGATTACGCATTGAAAATGCATCCTGAAAATGAAGATTTGGTCTATGAAATTCTTTTATTGCTCAATGACTACGAGTTATGGAATGATTTATTAAACCTCTGCGAAAAATATCAGGATTTAGGTCAGGTATGGAGCGATGGGCATAAACTAACAGCCCTCCTGCATCTTGGCATGGAAGAAGACGCGTTTCAATATTTCAGGAAACTGAAAGGGAAATATTCCGACGACAAGGAAAATCTGACCATTGTGTATCGGGCTATGGCTGAAGCCTTGAACGAAGTAGATCTCTTTGATGCGTCCATTGATGTGGTTGATGAAATCATATCAATTGCAGGAGAGGACTCCGAATTAATCTGGCTGCAAATTCAGTCGCTTTTAGCTCTGGAAGACAAAGAAAGCGTACTGGAACTTGCGTCCAAGATCCAGGAGAAAAACACCATGAACGGGGAATCCTGGAGTCGGTTGGGTGATGTCTATAGAGATATCAACGAAACAGACAAGTGTATAGAAGCATACGAATTCGCTCATTCTCTGGGATTTGAAAATTCAGAGAATTTGTTGGATTTAATATATGCTTACGAAAAAAACGGATATTACGACAAAGTCATTCAAAAAATTGACGAATACACGGAAAAATATCCGGAGAACGGACTCATATACCTTCTGGCAATCAATGTTTGTTCAGAAATAGGAGAGTGGGAAAAAGGACTCATTTTCACGGCAAAGGCAATCAAACTGAACCCTGAAATGGAGACCTTGTACTTATATGAATGTAAATTCTATCTTAAGTCGGGAGAATTAAAAAAGGCTATCAAAACCTTGGAAAAAGGCATTAAAAACACTTCTGACTCACATGGAGATATCAGGAAACAATTGGATATATTGATAAAAGAATATCCGGAATATGAGTCCTGACTTCAAATTTGTATCTTTGAGGCTTGGTATATTCTTTGTTATATATTTCAGATGGTAATAAAACAAGAAAATAATAATCAAAAGCGATCTGAAAATGTATTTTTTCACAAAATAAATATTTATGGCAAAAGTAAAAGGAACAATTGTAGTAAATACGGAACGATGCAAAGGCTGTAACCTTTGCGTAGTAGCATGTCCGACCGATGTGATTGAACTTGGAAAACAAGTCAATACAAAAGGGTATCATTTTGCTTATATGAAAAATCCCGACAATTGCATTGGTTGCGCAAGTTGTGGGATTGTCTGTCCAGACGGTTGTATAACCGTTTACAAATTGAAAGTTGAAAGTTAAAACTGTAGTTTCAAAACATTCATTTTTTTATTTTTTAACTCTCAATTCTCAATTTTTAATTCAATAAACATGGAAGATATAAAATTAATGAAAGGTAACGAAGCGATAGCACATGCTGCTATTCGTTACGGAGCGGATGGATATTTTGGTTATCCCATCACTCCTCAATCGGAAATCATGGAAACATTGATGGACGAGAAGCCTTGGGAAACAACAGGTATGGTAGTTCTCCAGGCTGAAAGTGAGGTTGCTGCGATTAATATGGTATATGGAGGCGCCGGTTGCGGAAAAAGAGTAATGACTTCTTCTTCTAGTCCGGGAATCAGTTTGAAACAGGAAGGTATCTCGTATATGGCCGGAGCAGAACTTCCTGCATTGATTGTGAATGTGATGCGCGGAGGCCCCGGATTAGGCACTATACAACCCAGTCAGGCGGATTATTTCCAAACTGTAAAAGGTGGAGGACATGGAGATTACAAATTAATCACATTGGCTCCTGCATCGGTTCAGGAGATGGCCGACCATGTTGTATTGGGATTCGACCTGGCTTTCAAATACAACAATCCGGCTATTATCCTGACAGACGGAGTTATCGGTCAAATGATGGAAAAAGTCATTCTTCCGGAATATAGACCCAGAAAAACGGAAGAGGAAATCCGCAAAGAACAACCCTGGGCGACATTAGGTAAAAACAAAGACCGTAAACCCAATATCATTACTTCTTTGGAATTGGATTCCTCCATCATGGAAAAAAACAATCTTCGCTTTCAAGCAAAATATAAAACCATTGAGGAAAATGAAGTACTCTACGAAGAAATGAATTGTGAAGATGCTGATTATCTGATTGTCGCGTTTGGCTCTGCCGCCCGTATCAGCCAGAAAGCTGTAGAATTAGCAAGAGCAGAAGGAATCAAAGTCGGGCTTTTCCGTCCGATTACACTGTGGCCGTTTCCTGAAAAAGAACTGGCTTCTTACATTGGCAAACTAAAAGGCATTCTGGTCATGGAACTTAATGCCGGTCAAATGATTGAAGATGTCAAACTAGCAATAGAATGTAAAATTCAGACAGAACATTTCGGACGTCTGGGTGGAATTGTTCCAACTCCGGACGAAGTATTGAAAGCATTGAAAAGTAAATTAATAAAATGAAAGGAATAAAGATAATGAAAAAATCTCTTTCATTATCTTTATTTTCTTCATTGTTTTCATTTTGAATAAGTATGAATATAACAGATATAATCAAACCCGAAAACCTGGTATACGATAAACCCAGGTTGATGAATAACAATCCGATGCACTACTGCCCGGGTTGTAGCCACGGAGTCGTTCATAAATTAGTCGCCGAGGTCATCGACGAAATGGGATTGGAAGAAACAACGATTGGAATAGCACCGGTAGGCTGCGCTGTTTTCGCATATAATTACATTGATATCGACTGGCAAGAAGCAGCTCACGGACGCGCTCCGGCTCTCGCTACCGCAGTAAAACGTTTGAATCCTGATAAAATGGTATTTACCTATCAGGGTGACGGCGATTTGGCAGCTATCGGTACAGCTGAAACCATTCATGCCTGCAATCGCGGGGAAAATATCGTTATCATATTCATTAACAATGCAATATATGGTATGACAGGAGGGCAAATGGCTCCAACCACATTGATGAATATGAAAACGGCAACTTGTCCTTACGGACGTAACGAACAACTGAACGGTTATCCGTTAAAAATCTCCGATTTATTAGCTCAACTTGAAGGAACCTGCCTGGTAACGCGACAAACCGTTCACACGGCTCCCGCTATCAAGAAAGCGAAAAAAATGCTTCGAAAGGCATTTGAGAATTCAATGGCGAACAAAGGAACTTCTGTGGTGGAATTTGTTTCCACCTGTTCATCCGGTTGGAAAATGACACCTGATGCATCTAATAAATGGATGGTCGAAAATATGCTCCCCATGTATCCGTTAGGAGACTTGAAGAACGTATAAAAAAAACGGGAAATTCAGTTTCTGAATTCAGAAACTGATCTATAATTTACAAAAAACAATACAAAATGATCAAACATATTGTCATCTGGAAACTGAAAGAAGAAAACAAAGAAGAAAATGCCAGGAAAATAAAAGAGGCTTTGGAGAATCTGAATGGACAGATTCCCGGCCTACTGCATTTGGAAATCGGTTTCGATTTCTCTAACCAGGAGTCAAGCGGAGACATTGTATTGTATTCCGAATTTGACACTCAAGAACACCTGAATGCTTATGTCGTTCATCCTAAACATGTAGCAGCAGGACAGATTGTACGTGAAAACACATGTGACAGAAAAATGATTGATTATAAAATATAACGGAAAAATCAATGAACTTTTCAGTTCGTTGATTTTCTGTTTATCTACAAAACAACATGAAACAAGAAATTATCATCGCAGGATTTGGAGGACAAGGAGTCCTTTCAATGGGAAAAATACTTGCCTATTCGGGATTGATGGAAAATAAAGAAGTCAGTTGGTTCCCTTCTTACGGACCAGAACAACGGGGAGGAACAGCCAATGTAACGGTTATTCTAAGCGATGAAAGAATCAGTTCTCCTGTATTGAACGAATTCGACATTGCAATTATTCTCAATCAACCTTCATTGGAAAAATTCGAACCCAAAGTAAAACCGGGAGGAATCCTGATTTTCGACGGATATGGCATCATAAGTCCTCCAAAGAGAAAAGACATCCGTGTTTTCCGGATAGACGCCATGGACGCCGCTGTCGCCGAAGGTAATGAAAAAGCATTCAACATGATTGTTTTAGGCGGTATGTTGAAACTGGTTCCTATGGTAACACTGGAAAGCGTCATGCTCGGATTAAAGAAATCATTACCGGAACGTCACCATAAGTTACTCCCAATGAATCAAAAAGCCATTCTGAAAGGAATGGAAATCATTCAGGAAGTAAATAAGTAAAACCGGTAATTTTAAAATTATAACTAAGAAAAAATGAAAGATAATAAATTCGCAAGACGACCTTTCAGGGTAAATAACCGGAGGATAATATATACTTTCGTTCTTGCGTTTTTATTTGTTTTTTCATCTGCTCTCGCCCAGGAACAGATACCGGATATCCCCGGACATCCGATGTTCCCGGGTGATACGACAAAAACGGAAGCCGCACAAGAGCAAATAGCTAATCAGGTTCTGGAAAACTATGAGCACATGTATGAGTCGGAAAGTCTGGAGGATTCCACAAAAAGAATTCGTTATTGGAGAATAACCGAAAGGACAGGTGAAATCATCAAAGGGAATCCAGACACTACATTAACTGATTTTGTCAACCGACAACTGGTAGAAGGACATGGAATCGCAATGTCTTACTTAGGAAATCTTGGTCTACCTGCCGAATCCCGCGTATATTCCGAACGTCCCCAACGTTCGAACTTTATGTTCTTGGACGCTTTCAATATCTACACAAAAAGTCCTCAGAAATTTAATTTTATCAATACAAAAATCCCATATTCCAATCTGGGATATATTTCAGCAGGAAGCCGTCAAAACAAAGAAGAACGCTTGAATGGCGACTTGTCTATTAATTTCGGCAAGAAACTCAATATTGGATTCAATGTGGATTTACTGTATGCCAGAGGTTTTTATAAATCCCAATCCGCTAAACACCTGGATTGGGTGTTTTATGGCTCTTATCTTTCCGACAAGCACAAAATACATGCCTTTATCAATCCAGCCGATTATATCAATGCAGAAAACGGAGGAATTACAAATGACTTATATATCACTGATCCGCAAGCAATTACGGATAGAAAATTACAATCAAGAGATATTCCTACCCTGATGCAAAACACCTGGAATCACATCAAAGGCACAAGATATTACCTGAATTACCGATACAATATGGGATTTGAACGAGAAACAAACCGTGTTGATTCCACAGGTCAGAAAATAAAACAATTCGTCCCTGTTTCAAGCATTATCTATACATTTGACTATGATGGAAAATCAAGAAAATTCTATTCCAACGACTCCATCAATCTGGATACACTATACCGCAATCATTATTATGACAAGCCGGTACAAGATTCTACATCATACAATGTTATCAGGAATACGGTAGGGCTTTCTTTGTTGGAAGGTTTTAATAAATGGGCGAAATTCGGTCTGACCGCTTTCATTACCCAGGATTTCAGAAACTACAAATTAATAACAACAGACAGTATCGGAGAGAAGCGACATCAGGCATCCACCTACATCGGAGGAGAAATATCCAAACGAAGAGGTAAGATTCTAAGATATGATGCACAGGGGGAATTCGGAGTTTTAGGATACAACCTGGGAGACTTCAGTATTTCCGGTAATATAGAAACCAGAATCCCTGTCTGGGGAGATACTGCCTCGCTGAAAGGTTCCGCTTACATCAAAAATATCGCTCCTACATTCTACGAAAATACATTCAGAGGGAAATATTTTTGGTGGGACAATGATTTCGGAAAAATAAATAGGGTTTATTTTGGAGGAGCATTAGATATTCCACATACCAAAACAAATCTGAAAATCGGCGTAGAGAATGTTACCAACTATATTTATTTTAACAAAGAAAGTTTACCTCAACAATATTCAGGCAGCATCCAGATTCTGGGAGCGACACTGGAACAAAATCTGCAGGCCGGTATTTTGAATTGGAATAATCAGTTGACTTATCAAACATCGAGTGAACCGAGCATCCTTCCCCTACCCGATTTAAGTATCTATTCAAACTTGTTCATTCAGTTCAAGATCGCTAAAGTTTTAACAATGCAACTGGGTGGAGATATTCACTACTTCACCAAATACAAGGCTCCCTCCTATGAGCCAGTCACACAACAATTTCACTTACAAGATAAGATTGAAGTAGGAAATTTCCCTTTAATCAATGCTTATGTGAATTGTCATTTGAAATATACTCGTTTCTTTATCGAATTCTATAATCTGGGCTCTTCGTTCATCGATCGTCCAGCCTATTTTTCTTTACCCCATTACCCTGTTAATCCTCAGATATTCAAATGGGGACTATCCTGGGATTTCAATAATTAAACAATGGCGTTCCGTAAATATTCCAACAAACTGCTAGTTGTATATCTGACATTACTCATTCTGGCGGGAATAGTGATGCTGCATCTTTATAAATCTATACAATATAATCCCAGAGATTATAACGACATCAAATCTGAAGGGATATTGAGAATAGTTACGGAGTATAATTCCATCGGATATTTTGTAACTGGAGATACAATACAAGGTTCTCAGTATGAACTCTGTAAAAACATTGAAAAAATCTCCGGACTAACCATAGAAATACACCTGGAAAATAATATGGAGAAAAGCATCGAAGGATTGAAAAATCAAACTTATGATGTTATCGCCCGGAATATTCCGGTTACAACGAAATATAAAAAGGATTTAACATTCACCAATCCCATAGTCCTGAACAAACAGGTGTTGATACAAAGAACTGCTACAGCTAACAAAGGAACATCTCCTATTCGCAACCAAATGGAGTTGGCAAAAAAAACTATATATGTTGCGAAAAACTCTCCAAGTATATTAAGATTACATAACCTGGAAGAAGAAATCGCCGATACCATTTTCATCAGAGAAGATAACTTATATTCTGAAGAACAATTGATATATATGGTAGCAAACGGTGATATCGATTATGCCGTAGCGGATTATGAATTGGCAGTCAGAAATAAAAAAAATCTAC
>JAVBSK010000004.1:0-3709 GCA_031556755.1 Bacteroidales bacterium
GGATGGCGGAAGAGTTATCGGATTACCTGGCAAAAACAGGAATCAGTTGTGCATATATCCATTCTGATGTCGAAACTCTGGAACGTATTGAAATCATGGAAAATCTGCGTCAGGGAATATTCGACGTCCTCATCGGGGTCAACTTATTGCGTGAAGGATTGGATTTACCGGAAGTTTCACTGGTTGCGATTTTGGATGCCGACAAAGAAGGTTTTTTGCGCTCTCATCGTTCATTGACACAAACGGCCGGACGTGCAGCGCGTAATATCAACGGGAAGGTTATTTTTTATGCGGACAAAATAACCGAAAGTATGCAAAAAACAATGGATGAAACCAACCGCAGAAGGGAAAAACAGTGGGCATATAACGAACAAAACGGAATTATTCCTCAGCAAATCAGGAAAGGATACAACACATCTTCCCTGACTAAGGGAAGCTCCGCTCATCCTAAAACATATATCGAACCGGAAGTTACAAATATCGCCGCCGACCCGGTCGTTAAATATATGAGTAAACCTGAAATATTGAAATTGATGGAGAAAACTAAAAAATCCATGCAGGTTGCAGCCAAAAATCTCGATTTTCTGGAAGCGGCGCAATACAGGGATGAATTAATGAAATTAGAAAAATTATTAAATAACTGACTAAGGTATATGAACCAGAGTATGTAAATCAATTATTTACGCCACAAGGTGATGATAATTTATTTACATGCGGCGTTCCATACGCCTTAATAAAAAATATAAAATTATCGTATGAAATCTGACATAGAAATTGCAAGAAGCATAGAACTTCACAAGATTAAAAAAGTTGCGGAACACGTCGGTATAAACCGGGAAGAAGTATTGAACTACGGAAAATATATCGCTAAAATTCCTATCGATTTGATAGATGAAGAAAAAGTAAAGAAAAACAACCTGATCCTGGTAACAGCCATCACACCAACCAAAGCCGGGATCGGAAAAACAACCGTATCCATCGGTTTGGCCTTAGGCCTGGAAAAAATAGGCAAAAAAGCCATCGTAGCCTTACGTGAACCTTCACTCGGACCCTGTTTCGGGATGAAAGGAGGAGCTGCCGGAGGAGGATATTCCCAGGTGCTGCCGATGGAAAATATCAACCTTCATTTCACCGGAGATTTTCATGCGGTTACTTCAGCCCACAACATGATTACGGCTTTATTGGACAATTACTTATACCAGAACAGGGGAGATGCAAGCAAACAACTCAAGGAAATCGTATGGAAAAGAGTGCTGGACGTAAACGACCGTTCCCTGCGTCATATTGTTACTGGTCTGGGAGGAATCACTAACGGAATTCCGATCGAAACCGGATATGATATCACCCCGGCATCCGAAATCATGGCGATTCTGTGCCTGACGACAAGTATCGAAGACCTGAAACATAGAATCGGAGATATATTACTGGGTTTCACTTTTGACGGACAAGCATTCACCGTCAAGGATCTGGGAATAGAAGGCGCTATAACAGTACTCCTGAAAGACGCCATCAATCCGAATCTGGTACAAACGACCGAGCATACCGGAGCTTTTGTTCACGGAGGCCCTTTTGCAAACATCGCCCACGGATGTAACTCCATCCTGGCCACTAAAATGGCGCTGACCTACGGAAATTATGTCATTACCGAGGCTGGATTCGGAGCTGACCTCGGCGCTGAAAAATTCTTCAACATCAAATGTCGTAAATCCGGACTTCAACCCAAACTAACGGTCATTGTAGCCACCGCACAAGGATTAAAAATGCACGGTGGAGTAGCGCTTGAAGACATCAAAAAACCCAATATAAACGGATTACAGAAAGGTCTTGCCAATTTAGACAAACACATCGAAAATCTCCGTAGTTTCGGACAGAATATCGTAGTTGCATTCAATAAATTTGCAGAAGATACGGAAGAGGAAATGGCTCTGCTCAGGACGTACTGCGAAATGAACGGAGTCGGATTCGCCATCAACGAAGCATTCGCCAAAGGAGGAGAAGGCGCCATCGAACTGGCTAATATAGTGGTAGAAAACATAGAAAACAATCCTTCCACCCCATTGAGGTTTACCTATGAGGATGAAGATACTATCGAAACAAAAATCAATAAAATAGCTAAAAAGATATACGGTGCGGAAACTGTCGTATTCAACGAACAATCGCAGAAAATGTTGAAAATGATTGATAAAATGAATCTCAACAACTTCCCTGTTTGTATTGCTAAAACGCAATATTCTTTCTCTGCCGATCCCAAAGCATACGGTGTCGCCAAAGGATTTGAGTTTAAAATCAACAATATAGTTATCAACAACGGAGCTAAATTCATTGTCGCAATCGCAGGAGAAATCATGCGGATGCCGGGACTTCCCAAGGCGCCTCAAGCGCTGCACATCGACATCGTGAATGGACATATAGAAGGACTTTCATAATTCGAAATATAAGAAACTGCTATGCCTTTAAATTTGCCTTCAAACCTGCCGGCTATTGAGCTTTTAAAAAAAGAAAACATCTTCGTAATGGATTCTTTACGGGCCTCCACACAGGATATCCGTCCGTTGAAAGTCGTCATCCTGAATTTGATGCCAATCAAAATCACGACGGAAACGGATTTAATTCGCTTGCTGTCAAACAGTCCGTTACAGATAGAAATCGATTTCATGAAAATCAAATGTCATACTTCCAAAAATACGCCCATAGAGCATTTGACCGCATTTTATAAAGATTTTGATACAATCAGGAAATCAAACTATGACGGAATGATTGTTACGGGAGCGCCCGTTGAACAAATGAATTTCGAAGAGGTCAACTACTGGGAAGAAATAACGGAAATTTTCGATTGGGCTTACAAACATGTAACCTCCTCTCTTTATATCTGCTGGGCGGCGCAGGCCGGATTATATCATTTCCATAACATTCCCAAATATCCCCTGGACAAAAAAATATTCGGAGTATTCAAACATACCCTGAATGAAAAATCACACCCTTTGTTTCGCGGATTCGATGACGAATTCTATGTCCCGCATAGCCGGCATACCGAAGTCCGCAGAGATGATATCCTGAAAGTTCCAGAATTGAAACTACTGTCCGAATCCAAAGAATCAGGCGCTTATATCGTCGTTTCACGTGGAGGACGGGAATTTTTCATCACTGGACATTCGGAATATGCTCCCAATACTTTAGATACGGAATACCGCCGCGATCTGGAAAAGAAGTTACCGATAGAAATCCCTCAAAACTACTACATCGGAGACGATCCTCAGAATGGAGTTTGCGACCGTTGGCGCGCCCATGCCAACCTCTTATTCTCCAACTGGCTGAATTATTTCGTATACCAGGAAACACCTTACAATCCGAAAGATATAGAAAAAATCGGAAACTTAAACGCTTAGAAATTGTTTTTTTAATCCAAGTCAGGTTATCTGTAAACAAAGTATCAAATGGAAGATCTCGGTATCATCACTCCGTCGCTGCTTTTTTCGGCCATTTCATTATTTATGTTGGCTTATACCAACCGCTTCCTTTCTTTTGCCCAGTTGGTCAGGAACTTAAAAGATAAATTCTCACAACATCCCGACTCGGTGACGGAAGCGCAAATCAAAAATATCCGTAAACGACTCTATCTGTCGAGGGATATGCAGTTATTTGCAATTGCTAGTTTGTTCCTTTGCGGAGTCAGCATGTTCCTGTTTTTTATAGGTCATACAACCGGAGG